>CAIVPY010000624.1 GCA_903907885.1 uncultured Bacteroidota bacterium | reverse complement strand
ACTAAAGACACTTTTAGCACAATTTCATCATTATCTAAACTTTCATCTTTCATTGACCCTGACAATTATGTAATTTATGACTCAAGAGTAATTTATGCAATAAATTGGTTAATAATGACCTCAAAACTGACAGACCTTAAATACTTTCCAATGCCGACAAGCAGGAATAAAAGACTTGTGGACTTTGACATAAATACAATTATACATTTGACGCATTTAGACAGTTATCAAAAAAAAGAACCGTTATTTTACGACCATAGTATTGCATATTTTAAATTTTGCGACCTTATTAAATCTTTAAGCAAAACAGTATTTGACGACCAGACAATCAAACCTTATTATTTAGAAATGTTACTATTCACAATTGCAGACAATGAAATTTACAACGAACTAACCAAATGGACAAGCATCGAAATAAAAAACCTACCGCTAACAGCACATTGGCAATAGGCGGGGTTTCGTCTCCGCTTGACAGTTTTGTAGTAGCCGAAAGTTCAGTTCTCCGAACAAACTTTTGTGCTGAAAAGCCCGCCCATCGCCAATCTGCAAAACGTTATGCGACAGCGAGTAAACAGACAGTACTGGCGATGAGAAAGAAATTATTGGCTACCAAAAAAGTTCATAAAAGTTATATTATATGAAGAAAATAATTATCTCACTACTTATTGTTTTGGCAACAACAACTGCGTTTGCTCAAAATCAAACAACTTCAATGTCGATAGTTTCACCTGACAGTGGTATTGTGTATCGGTTATTTTCGACACAAAATAAATGGACTTATATTAAGCTAAACACAAGAAATGGACAAATGTGGCAAGTTCAATACAGTTTAGAAGATAACAATATGGAAGTTCCATTGAGCTTAGTAACTCGTGTTTCAAAAGAAAACGAGAAAAATGGAAGATTTTTTCTTTATCCAACCCAAAATATATGGAATTTCATTTTGCTTGACCAACTAGATGGACGGGTGTGGCAGGTTCAATGGTCGGCAGAAGAAAAAAACAGGATTGTAATTCAAATAAATTAAGGACCAACGACATTGCCCAAAAAGTAAAGGCTTTATGTCGTAATCGCCGAAGGCATAACAAACAGTTTTCGATAAGTGTCGCAGGATAAACTAATTTCAGGACAGGTCATTCTCCATCATGAAATATTTTAGTTCATTTGCTTGATTTTTACTGCCTATAAATACCTTGTGCCTAAGTGGACAGTTTATAGTAATTTAAATCGCTTAACATGTTTACGAATGAAATTCAAACTATCTAATTTGTTCTTAAATGGCACAATAATTCCAAAATCAATACTGTCCTGCTTATTAGGAAGCTTTGTGAATATGGCTATTTTATGATATTCATTCCCGACCGAATCGTAACTATCTACGCCCTGCCAAACATATTTTATTTTTGCAGTATCATTTGTCTGAGCATGACTTAAATTAATACAAAGTATTGTGCATATAATAATAAGGGTGATAGAATAGGTTTTCATATTAGATGAATTATATTAAAATATTGTTTGTATTGGTATCAATTTTATTCAATACGGATATAATAATTGATGGATTGGCAACTGCACTAATCCATTCTTCTTGAATTGAATTATATCCATAGTAAAGTCCCGCCACTCCTCCTGTTAAAGCAGCAATAGTATCTGTATCACCACCTAAATTCACTGCTTTTAAAACAGCGTCTTTGTAGTTATCGGTATTTAAAAAACACCAGATCACCGCTTCTAAAGTACTTAATACATATCCGGTAGATTGTATTTCAGATTCGGGCAAGCTGGAAAACCCCTTAGCGAAAAGCTTTTTAAAATTACCCCAGCCTAAATGTGTAGATTCTTCTTCATCATCTGAAATATTCCAGCGGAATTTTATACATGCAATGGCATATTTCATAGCGGATAATTTATCACCACCATCTAATAACTCTTTTACAAACCATACATAAAATATGCAACATAAATGGCAAAGATGACTCCGATGAGTAATCTTGTTTTCAATTATCATACTATTAATTGATTTAGATATATCTTCTTTAAATGCATATGGCAAACAACGCATCAAACTCCCATTGCCGGCAGAATAAACCCTATTTCCGCCAGACAAATGAGGTTTTACTTCGGCAATTAAATTATCAATTGCATTTCTAGTTGTGTGTCCTATATCAAATACCTCTCCATGTGCTGTCATATATCCCTTTGTGTACCAATTAACAAAACTATCTGCTAAATCACGTGGACCGCCCTGATGGATTAAATTTTCTAGTACACATAACATTAATGAACTATCATCACTCCAGGTGCCCGCCGGCTGATGATGTGTTCCATAACCAATCATTCCCGTGGCCGGAAAAGCCTTCATGGTTTCCCTATCAGTAAATTCATAGGGAACCCCTAGTGCATCACCCACGATAAAGCCCCATATAGCTGACTTTATATTTTTTTGATTACCCATTAATTTTTTTTAACTGATTGATATACTGCCATAATTTAAAGCCACCAGAATAATTAGCGGTATAAACAAACTGATTATTTTCTATGCTGTTTAGATTCATAAGATCGGATAAGTTGAGCTTAGGTGAAATAAGCAAACGATTAGCAATTTCCCTGGTTTTGGGCCTTTTTAGGTTCCAGTCTTTCCGGAAGGTAACGGCCTCCATATAATTGCATCCGGTAAGCATACAATAAAGCTGCTCCAGTTGGTGTGCATATGCAAGAAAACCAAAACTAGATTCAAGCCATTTGTCTATAATAGGTACCTCACAATGAAATCCATAGGATTGAATAATAACAATAAGCCTTGCTGGATCAATTACAGGATAAAGACTGGTAAGAAAAAGCAAATACTCGTAATTGACAGCAGGTAGTTCCAATAAACAATCCTTAAATGAAGGCGTATTCTTGTTAAATGGTTTATATCCAGATAACAACATAATTGGAATAGGTTTATCTGAACTAATATAAATAAGTTGATGAAAAGGATAATTATTTATCTGTTCTTCATATTGTGGTCCAGCAATATCTAATAACCATTCCTTCTCTTCAGCACTAATTATTTCTTGCTGAATAGGTAAATTTTTTAGCAGCTTTACTGATATTTCGTAGTTGTTCATTTTAGCTCTTTAAACACAATAATAAAAGAGATGTTTGTACTCTTCT
Organism: uncultured Bacteroidota bacterium; assembly: GCA_903907885.1. GTDB lineage: Bacteria > Bacteroidota > Bacteroidia > UKL13-3 > UKL13-3 > RGVD01. The sequence continues at coordinate 2,295 of CAIVPY010000624.1, read as the reverse complement.
TACAAACACTATTTTTTAATTTCACTTAAAAGAAATACACTCATTAGTTTTATTTACTGGCAACAACTCAAATACCACATTATATTTACCTTCATACAAAATTTTATAGTCATTGATAGATAAAGTAAATAAGTGTAAAGCAGCCGGGTGCACGGTATTTTCACAATACAAATAATCAGAAGCATCCCCACTTCCTTCTAAACCATCAATAAGGTTTGGATCTAAATACCAAGTGTTTTTTATAACCGCTGTAACAATACGCCAAACATTAAATTGATAAAGCATTTCTAAATAATCCATATCAGTATGACAATCCCAGGTGTCAAACCAAACCGGCCAGAGATTATTTACATTTCTGATTTGATTATTCGCCCATACACCGCCCAAGCCCTTATCCCTTACACAAATTCCCTCAGTAGCAATATTTAATCTATTTAATAATTTATCTTCTTCATCAGAATATCCAATATTACTTAAATGATATAGGTAACTAGCTGGTCTATACTTCTTCCATTCATTTTTTGGAGTAGAGATACGATGTCTTTTTTTTCGAGCTACAGGGCAATAAGGTATCGATTTCATAATGTTACCATTTGAAGTTTACAATGAAATCGAAATCTTTGATTGATTTAGTGCAATATTAATCACCAGGGTTGTAACCTATTTACAATTATCACCCATTAAAGTGAATTGTATAAATTATTTTTTTGCTTGCAAATGTTAATCAGCAGCAACATTGTAAATACGTTACAAGCTTACCCCCTAGTTTAGCTTTTTTATTTATTCTCCACCAAATTTTATCGCCATGTTTAATTTTGATCAAGCTCCTCATCCTGTATTGGATAGTTTAAAGAAATTATTTAATGAATCGCAAGATTCTCAATTGTCGGAGAAACTAATTAATAATAATAAGGCTGAAATTGCCACATTGCATGAGTTTTTTAAATGTAATAATGACCAAGCTGTAATACTAGGACTGCTTTGCCAAATACACTATAATAATGCCCAGCCATCAGTGCGGGAACTCATTGAACACCTAGCCCTAAAACCTTCAGCTGCTATAGTGATAAATAAAATATTGAAAGTATTTGTTGAAAGAGAATGGATAACCCCCAAACAAGACACCTCGTTCTTCCCCTTAACCGAATATGCTATTGCTGGAAAATTTATTAAATGCGTTACTACGATGGATTGGAAATACATGGAAATTAAACATCCCAAAAATTCTTTTGAATTATTAATGCACTATAACAATAAATATAAAGATCGTAATGATCGTAAAATTAGTTACGAAATTTTTACAAAATGGACGAAGTTATTGATAAAAGATAACGCACAGATTGAATTGGCTGCCTTTGTTCTTGAAGAAGGCATGAATGCAGATGAAGCGACCTTATACTTAGCGATGTGTTATCAGTATTTTGAGGGTCAAGCCAACATTGATTCAGATTCAATTTTATCCAACCTCAATCCCCCAATGGTTAAGCAATATTCTTTCAGACACGAAATGAATTCAGGGGAAATTATATTTAGAAAAAATGGATTAATTAAAGAATCGAAATCAGATGATTTTTATAATTCAACAAATTATTGTTTAACAGAAAAATCAATTCATTCCTTTGATAAAAACAATATTACTAAAAAACCATATAAAGAGGGAATGCTGAAAGAATTGAAACCGAATTCGATAGCCGAGAAGGCCTTGTTTTTTGAACCAGAGGCTGAAGTGATGGTGAATAAATTACACGATCTGCTGCAAGTAAATAATTTCCGACAGTTGAAAATAAGATTAGAACAACAGGGACTTAGTGCAGGGGTAAGTATTCTTCTCTATGGACATCCAGGAACTGGTAAAACAGAAACTGTTTTACAACTTGCCAAGCAAAGCAACCGACATATTTTAATATCAGATGCGAGTAAAATTCGAAGCAAATGGATCGGCGATACTGAGAAAAATATCAGAACCCTTTTCTCAGATTATAAAAATGCCTGTGAATGTTTTGATGAATTGCCTGTTTTACTCTTTAATGAGGCTGATGCCATTATTGGTAAACGTGGACAAGTAAATGATCGTGGAGATCAGATGGAAAATGCACTTCAAAATATCTTACTTGAAGAACTTGAAAACTTTGAAGGAATATTTATTGCCACTACCAATATGGAAGATAACCTGGATAAAGCTTTTGACAGGCGGTTTTTGTACAAGATTAAATTTGAAGTACCTAGTAGCACTACGATAGCGGCCATCTGGAAAGATAAATTTCCACAGATTGGGGAGGGGGTAATCAATAACTT
>CAIVPY010000623.1 GCA_903907885.1 uncultured Bacteroidota bacterium | reverse complement strand
GTATCTATATTTGCAGCACATTTCCCATTGCTCACTTTCCATTGAATAAAGTGATTTCCTATTGCCATGTTATTGATAGCACTTGATGAGGCATTTGGGCTTACAATAGTTGGTGCATTAGGACCAGATAAATATGTCCATAAACCAATTCCACTTGTTATTGTATTTGCTACCAAGTTGTCATTTATGCCTAGTGTTAATGAGGTGGCACAAATTTGTTTGTCAGGCGCAACTGCAACTGATGGCAGAGCATCTACTTGTATGCGCACACTGTCAGAAAATGCTGCAGGACAAACGCCATTTTTTACTGATACCCTATACCAAGTAGTTTGTGTTAAATTATTAAAAGTATAAGGATTTACAGTGGTAGTTCCTATATTATTCCATGTTGGTAAAGTATTACTCAATTGCCAATTGACAATATTTCCTCTTTTATTAATTAACGTTAATATTCCACTATTTATGCCTGTACAAACGGTGTCAGTTCCAGTTAAATTACCACCTATAGTTGTTGAGTCAACTGTGATTAATACCCAATTGGTAGCTACTTGGCTGCAACTTCCAACAGTTCCACTTTGCACTACAGCTCTGTAACGAGTGCTTTGTGTTAAATTAGTATAAGTAAGCGAAGTTGTGGTATTGTAAATTGAATCCCAAGTACTATATGGAGAAACACTAGATTCCCATTTTACTACATTTCCAGTATTTCCTGTTAAAGATAATGCACCTGTATTTGTGCCACTACAAACAGTAGCCGAAGAGCCGACTGTACCTGGAGTTGTGCCTGGATATACTGTAATTATACTTGTAAATGATGAACCAACACAACCATTCAATATAGGAGTTATGGTATAAGTTACAGTTGAATTAATAATGCTTGAATTTGTAATGGCTTGTGCAATAGGGCCTGTTACCGCTATGGAAGTATCTCTAAAACCAGTAGTAGTGGCAGTTGTACCAGTAGTTAAAACTGCAGTCCATGTATATAAAGTTCCTGCAATAGTTGGAGTTAACACAATATTTGTTTGTGCACCACTACATAAAAATGCAGCTGTAGGATTTGCAGTTGCGCTAGGTATTGGCTTAACAGTTACATCAAAATTTATAGTGCTACCAATACAATTTGGGGTTCCGCCACTGCTTGGCGTATAACTGTAACGAACTATTGCTGGTACTAAACCTGCATTAAATAACTGTTGTGAAATATTTCCAGTTCCACTTGATTGACCAGTAGCAACACCACTTATTGTACTTGTTATATAATTAAAAATAGTTCCAGAAACATTAGAAGTTGGCGTAAATAAAGCTGTTCCACCCGAGCAAATGCTTTGTGTCAATACCGAATTGTTAATTTGTGGTATTGGCTTCACAGTTACTTTTATTGAAGTATCTAATGAATTGCAACCATTGGCTATTGCTCTAATGGTATAGGTAACAATATCACTTACATTTGAATTATTAGTTAATGTTTGTGTTATTGGTCCAATTACCGCAGTTATTTGATTTGAAAAACCTGTTGTTGCACCTGCAGTTGATGCTGTCCAAGTGAAAAGAGAAGATGAAACGGATGATGCCAAAACAATATTGGTTTGTGAGCCTGAACAAATTGTTTGCGATGTTGCAATTACCCTTGGTTTTGGATACACCGTAATAGAAATGGATGTTGAGTCGCCCAAGCAACCCGTAAGTGTATCTTTTGCCACTATTCTGTATAACACAGTTTCATTTACACTTCCTGTGTTAGTTAATTGTTGAATAATTGGCCCTGTTACACCCGTCAGTTGATTACTAAAACCTATAATGTTGACCGAGCTTGCATAAGCTCGCCATGAATAAGTTACACCATTTGGCAAATTATTGCTGAGCACAATATTGGTTGTTCCGCCTGAACAAAATGCCGACAAATTAGGTGTTGCTGTTACAATAGGTTTTGGATTAATAGTTATTTGTTGGCTTGCCATATTTGACACACCACATTCATTAGTAGCAGTAAGTTGAACCGTATATACTTTGGGCAAATTTGCATTATTAGGAAACGAAACAACAGGGTATTTACTACTACTATCACCAGTTAAAAAAGTAAAACCACTAGGTGTTATTCTCCAGTTATATATGCTTACAGTTCCATAACTGGT
>CAIVPY010000622.1 GCA_903907885.1 uncultured Bacteroidota bacterium | reverse complement strand
TCACGTAAATATCTTCATATGTTTTTTTAAATTCATTAGCAGAACTCGAATTTACGTAACCTCTAATTGCATCTATATCATTAGTAAATGTATTGCTATGAAATAGCGCCATAGGTGCATTGGTATTTTGCCCTGCTAAAGAAAATTCACCCCACACAGGTCTCCAAGGACTAACTAACCAATCAAAAAAATCATCTACCCAGTTTGGCCATTGCTCTTTTGTAAGCAAAAATGTTTTGTTCTTTGATTTGTGCAGTTTTTTTGCCTCAGCTATATGGCATATTGCTAAAATTATTAGTAAAGTGTAAATTAGTTTTTTCATAGCATCTTTTTTTAAGGTTCTAATTCATAATACTCACCTTTCTTATTAATGACTTTTATTATACCAACGTCTCTACTATAATATAATGAAGCAGTATCTGTGTATTCGTAGTTGTATGGTATTCTACCTACATTATTATATTCTAAGCCATTAGCTTTATAATTGTTTATGTATAAATTAGAGGGGGGGGAATCCTGGTGTTAACTCATAATAACCGTTATTGAATTCTATTCTAAATCTTTTTAAATTTTCTTGGGTATAATAAACTTTAATAACAAAATTTGTTATTGAAGTAATTGTTGATTTTAACTCAATTTGGTAATATTGCATATAGTAATTATCCTCATCACAGGTACCATAAGATACTGGCTTTTTAAAGGTATAGCCACTATCAGGTTTTTGGGCTATAAAATAATAAATGGTGCCGCTGTTGTGTTTTAGTTTTAGGGTGTCGCCTTGCTTGTATATATCTACCAAACTAGTAGCAAAGGTGTCTTTAAATCTAAAGTAAACATCTTTAACAGGAGGGCAATCAGTAGTGCCGCTAGGGTCTTTGGTGCAAGCTGTAAAAAGGCTTGCAAATGCTATTATATAAAGTAAGAGTTTTGTTTTCATAAATATTTATCTTTAGTCGAATGCAAATGTATTGCTATGAAATAACGCCATAGGTGCATTGGTATTTTGCCCTGTTACAGAAAATTCGCCCCACACAGGTCTCCAAGGACTAACTAACCAATCAAAAAAATCATCTACCCAGTTTGGCCATTGCTCTTTTGTAAGCAAAAATGTTTTGTTCTTTGATTTGTGCAGTTTTTTTGCTTCAATGGTATTGCTTATTAGCAATACTATCAATAATAGGTAAAGTGCTTTTTTCATAGTGGTGTTTTATTAAGGTTCTAATTCATAAAATTCTCCATTAGGTTGAGTTAGTTTTATTAAGCCTTGTTCTCTGTTAAAAAGGATATAATTTACAGGAGGGCTTGTATATGCATATGTGATTTTAGAAACATTTAGATATAGAATCGAGTTTATTTTGTAATCTTTGTAATAAAATGCTGATGGGGGGGGGGAGAAATCCAATTGGAGCCTCATAATAGCCAAAATTAAAATCAATTCTAAATTGATCTTGTGTAGATGCTATGTTACCACCAAATTTATAAAACACCTTAACAAAAATACTTGATTGTGTTTGCACGGTTGGTTTTAGTTCAATTTGGTAGTATTGCATATAGTAATTATCCTCATCGCAAGTACCATAAGATACAGGCTTTTTAAAGGTATAGCCACTATCGGGTTTTTGGGCAATAAAATAATAAATGGTGCCGCTGTTGTGTTTTAG
>CAIVPY010000621.1 GCA_903907885.1 uncultured Bacteroidota bacterium | reverse complement strand
TTTTGGCTAAAATGCCCTTCGTTGATGTGATGGCTATGACTACAGATAATAATCAAAACATTTATGTTCTAGTAGATGGACTTTTATACTCGAGCAGCAATATGGGCGATTCATGGCAGGTAGATACACTAAAAGGTGTTGGTACTGTTTTATCTATGAGCTATTTTCAAAAACACTTAATGTTTACAAATAACAGCCGTCAATTGATAAGTTATAACATTACAACACATGAAACTGAAAAGCGAACCGAATTAACAGACTATGAATTTACATATTCCATAGCTAACAAATTATTCGCATTCAATAGTCTTGGAATGTATGTTTCAAATGACACATCCTATGTATGGTCTTCTACTTACCCCAAATATGGATTTAGCGCTTACTCCTCATTTGATGTGAGTTATGACAACTCTACACTTATTATTAATTACCTAGGATCTTTTTTGGTTTCAAAAGATGAGGGTAAAACCTGGACTAAGCAGAGTTTTTCTGGAACCACCATTAGAGGCATTGTGATTTCTAACAATGTATGGTACAGTGGAGGTGTGGATGTTATATTGTCAAATCAAGATGGAGCTAAATGGAATACCTCAAAAGCGTATTTCAATAATAGTTTGGCTCAACTTTATCCAATTTTTATAGCAAATGGAAATTTGTTTTTTAGCAAGGCTGGCGATGGTTTGTTTTATAGAGATGATTTTACTGGTTTAAGTGAATTGGCAAGTCAAAACGAATTGAAAATATATCCTAACCCTTGTAATGACAAACTTCATATCAACTCCAAAAGCAATTTAAATATTGAAAGTGTTAGTTTATTTGATTTGTTTGGAAAGCAACTAAATATACAGATAATCAGGGATGAAAAAAATGCTGTATCACTTGATATGTCAGGAGTTCAAACAGGTATTTATATCCTTAGGGTAAATGGAAATTCATATAAAATTATCCGTCAGTAAATAGGCAAACTATGATGGATTGAATTTTATAAAGAGATTCGAGAAATCAATTTATTAGTGATTTTTGATTAACTCCTCTTTTCCAATATCGTGTAAATCATAAAAAAAGTTGGGTGTAATCTGAAGCATTTTACCATATTTGCCCCGCTAAACAATTAACACATACATTATATGACAAAAATTAAAGTTGCCAACCCAGTTGTAGAGCTTGATGGCGATGAAATGACCCGTATTATTTGGAAGTTTATTAAAGACAAATTGATTCTTCCTTATTTGGATTTAGATATTAAATATTACGACCTTGGCATGGAGCATCGCGATGCCACCAACGACCAAGTAACCGTAGATGCTGCTGAGGCTATCAAAAAATACAATGTTGGTATTAAGTGTGCTACCATTACACCTGACGAGCTCCGTGTAAAAGAATTCAGCCTTAAACAAATGTGGAAATCGCCAAACGGTACCATCCGTAATATATTGGATGGGACTGTTTTTCGTGAGCCTATCGTGTGTGCCAATGTGCCTCGTTTGGTTCCAAATTGGACTGCTCCTATTTGTATAGGCCGTCATGCTTTTGGCGACCAATATCGTGCTACCGATTTTGTTACCAAAGGAAAAGGTAAATTAACCATAAAATTTGAAGCAGAAGACGGTTCAATAATCGAGCATGAAGTGTATAATTTTAAAGGTGATGGCGTGGCTTTGGCAATGTATAATACCGATGAGTCTATCATGGGTTTTGCTCGCTCTTGTTTCAACCAAGCATTAACTAAAAAATGGCCTTTATACCTTTCAACCAAAAACACCATTTTGAAAAAATACGATGGTAGGTTTAAAGATATTTTTGAAGACATATACCAAGCTGAATTTAAGGCTAAGTTTGTTGAAGCTGGCATCACATACGAACACCGCTTAATTGACGACATGGTGGCTAGTGCGCTAAAATGGAATGGTAATTTTGTGTGGGCTTGTAAAAACTACGATGGCGATGTGCAATCTGATACAGTTGCCCAAGGATTTGGTTCTTTAGGTTTGATGACATCGGTATTGATAACACCAGATGGTAAAACCATGGAAGCTGAGGCTGCCCACGGAACTGTGACCCGTCACTACCGCGACCACCAAGCTGGAAAACCAACTAGTACCAACCCAATTGCCAGTATTTTTGCCTGGACACGTGGTTTGGAATTTAGAGGTAAACTAGATGGCAACCAAGAATTGATTCATTTCTGCCAAGCACTAGAACAAGTGTGTGTTGAGACTGTTGAAAGCGGCAAAATGACTAAAGATTTAGCTGTTTGTGTTCATGGAAACAATGTGAAATTGGGTGAACATTATCTTAATACCCAAGATTTCTTGGATGCTTTAGATAACAACTTGAAAATTAAATTGGGTAAGTAATATTATTTGATTCTAAAAAAATCCCGAAGCTCTTGTTTCGGGATTTTTTTTTAGAAGTGTTGCTTTCTTTTACTCCTATTAATTCTTCAATGTAGTCAGATTGCGAAGCCGATTTTCGAACTGTGTGCAATCGTCATTGCGAGGTACGAGCAATCTCTTAAGAAAAGTTTGCCACACTTCACTTCGTTGCGTTCGCAATGACGCTTCATTTGAACAAAAGATTTTCAGCGGCAAGGAGAAATCTTTTTGCGGCTGTTACCCTGAGCGACAGTCGAAGGGAGCGTAGGAATGCACCTTGAAAATCGAAACTCTTTTGACTACCTTTTGGAGTTATCAAAAGGTAGGGAGAAAAATAATTAGATAGATGCTAGTTTGAAAAACATGTTCTGTAGCTTTCAATTTTCTTGATAAAAATGAAACAAAAATCAAGACTGACCTAAAATCTTTGAAAATGTAATTTGCTTTTTTCTTGCAGCGCATACTAAGTACTCATGAAGAAGTAAAGAGTTGTATTATAATAGAGAGGCATGAGCCAAGTATGCTTACTTATGCTTCCACTCCGCTCAGCACCCTACCATCCACAAAAAATCAAAAACATTTTTTAGCAGATTTTATGTAGGTCGCTGGCATTTGCTGTAAATAGTATTTGAAGAATTGTTTTGCAAGCGCGAAGTCGATTTTTGGGGTGCATACAAAAAGATTTTGAACAAGGGTTCTTGCAGCATTATGTTTAGATATCAGGTAAAACGTATACACAGACATGGAGAAATCTATTTGAGCGAAACGGATATTGAAATCTTCGGGACGAAATTTTGAATTTAATTTTCTTTTATTATTTTGCTTTCAATAAGGCTTAGAAAAAAGCCTAAAAAAAAGAAAGCGAAAACCTGAAAAACCTACATATATGAAAAAAGACAAAATTATTTTTTGGACCGCCACCACCCTTATTGCCCTGTTTGAGGGTGTGATGCCTGCCCTTACTTCACAAACAGAAATGGCTAAAGAAGGAATCCGTCACTTAGGTTACCCTGAGTATTTTGGAAATGCCTTGGTTGTATTTAAAGTATTGGGCGTATTGGCTTTGGTTATACCACAAATACCTAAAAGACTAAAAGAATGGGCCTATGCGGGCTTTGCCTTCGATTTTTTATTTGCCTCTATTAGCCATGGTGCTGTGGATGGCATAAACGGTGAAACCTTTTTCCCGATGGTTGTTTTTGGCATCTTGGCTTTGTCTTATGTATACTACCACAAGTTGCAGGGTAGCGAAAAATAAGATACAAACATTTCTGTAAAGATTCCATCTAAATTCATAGAGATAACATGTAAAATCAGTACGAGGCTTATCAATACTCTAGATAGTGAGTGCGGGGAAACATTTAGATTTTCATGTAAGTCTTTTTTGTTTACTATTGTTTGTGAATTATGATGGTATGAATATATTTTTAAGGCACGAGCGAACCACGCTTTACCTGCACACAATGCTCGCACCAGCATGGGTTTCTATGTTTCCATACAAAAGCAATTGCTTTAAATGTTTTTTTGTGCTTTCTATTTTCTTTGTTGTGATAATACGGAACATTAGTGCCCAACCCTATTTCAACAAAAGCTATAACCCTTTAAATGCCTATGAAATGATTAATGGTTTGGCATTTAAAGACGGTAAAACAATAGCTTGTGGTATATCTGGATTCAATAAAATAAACGATACTACATATAGTTATTTATCCAACTTGCAAATATTTCTTTTCGATTCTAGTTATAACTCAATACAATCTAAAATAAATTTATACGATAGTTTATACCATTATGCTATGGGATTTGGTAATTCTACTCCCACTTATTTTGATATTAATAGTATCTTGTTCACAAAGTTTATTGATACATCAAATAATATAAATTATAGATTTCATTATAATTATAT
>CAIVPY010000620.1 GCA_903907885.1 uncultured Bacteroidota bacterium | reverse complement strand
GATTGTTTTTTGTATCAGATTCGATAAAAAGCCCCTAAAAAATCTCAAAAAAAACAGGAAATCCTACAACTGTCGACAGAATTTGCTATCTCGCTGGGCGACCTAAGATGTATCGAATAATGTCACTATAAATTTAAGTGCCTATCCATTAAAAACAAATGTTGATTCTTCATTAAATAATATAATAAGTACGAAACAAGATATCATTGATGTAACATCACCATTAATTAAAAATTCAAATAATATCAGTATAGATTTAAACGCTTATGCTTTAAAAAATGCATTAAATGCGTCAAATGTTACGGCGGGAACTTTACCCGTTTCTTTTGGTGGTACTGGTTCAACATCTTTGACATCGGGGCAAATATTAATAGGAAGCGGAACCAATCCATTATTACAAACTCAAAATTTAACGTGGAATAATACAAATAATATATTCGGAACAACTAATATAAATGCTTCAGGTAAAATAACCACGAGTTTATTGGATGTATCGGGAAATATAAATATACAAAATTCGAGTAATCCAAATAATACAACAATTTCAATAAATTCAGAAACTGATTCATATAACTCAAAATTAATATTGGGTTCTGGATATATTGGGTCTAATCCGGCAAATTCTTTTTCAGATATATCAACATGTCAAATAATAACAAAAAGAAATAATTTATATATTGATGCAGCAGTAGGCAAAACGATTAATATTAATTCTGAGGCAAATGGAAATGTATATAGCTATGGTGCATGGATTCATAAAGGTGATATATCTACGAATGATATATCAGTTAATACAATATATGTTAAAAAAAACATTGTATCTGATAAAATATTTTCTTCAAATGGAACTTCCAAAAATTTAATAAAGTTTCAAACTAAATTAGCGGCAAACGGTTATTATTATTATAATTTAGATATTTCAAAATATTATAAAACTGGGCAAAGTATAGGTGGAAAAAGTTATAAAATTTTTAATTTAACGTCTTGGGCTGAAGATGGTTTTTCAATTATAAATAAATGTACGGTTTATATATCATCAGAAGGTTCAGGAATAAAATATATAATGTTTTATGATAATTGGGGCGCCTATTTATCAAATGGAAATCAAAGCGGTTGGCAGAGAGATAACAGTACAAGTTATATGACATTTGTGACATCAACATCAAAAGATATTATTACTATTTTAGAAAATTTATTATAGATGTATATTATATAATGTCTATAATACCAATACAAAATTTAATTATTGATGATGATACTGATATTGGTTTATCAGCGGATTTAATAATCGGAAGTTTTAAAACTACATCATTAACGGATTTATCTAAAAATGTATATACTAGTATATTTGATTTATCAGGTAATTTAAATTCATCAATAAACACAAAACAAAATATATTAACAGTTAGTACACCATTAATTAAAAATGATATTTCAAATAATATAAGAATTGATTTATCAGCTTATGCTTTATCTTCATCGTTATCAAATTATGCGTTAAATTCATCGTTATCTAATTATGCTTTATCTTCATCGTTATCAAATTATGCTTTAACTTCATCATTGTCAAGTTTAAATGCTTCAAATCTAACTACGGGGACTGTATCAATTTCTAGAGGTGGTATTGGCACAAATACACT
>CAIVPY010000619.1 GCA_903907885.1 uncultured Bacteroidota bacterium | reverse complement strand
TTACGCATGATGCGTGCCATTCGTTTTGCTTCTCAACTTAGTTTTGATATTTTTCCTGAAACATTCCAGTCTATAAAACAAAATGCCGAGCGAATAGGTATTATATCAGCTGAGCGAATCAGTGAAGAGTTAAACAAAATACTGCTTTCACCAAAGCCTTCTATAGGTCTGAATTTGTTATTTGAAAGTGGTTTGTTGAAACTTATTTTCCCCGAGCTATTTGCTATGCACGGTATTGAAGTAAAACTGGGTAAATCACATAAAGATAATTTTTATCACACGTTGAAAGTGGTTGATAATGTTAGTGATGAAACTAATGATTTATGGCTTCGATGGGCTACTTTGTTACACGATATAGGCAAGCCAGTAACTAAGAGATTTTCGGAAAGCGAAGGCTGGAGTTTTCATGGACATGAAGATAAAGGCAGTAGAATGGTAGCCAAAATTTTCAATAAAATGAAGTTACCACAAAACGAAAAAATGCGTTATGTGCAAAAGCTTGTAGCCATGCATCATCGTCCGAAAGCATTGGCCGAAGATGGCATTTCAGACTCAGCCATTCGAAGGTTAATTGTAGATGCTGAAGATGATTTAGATGATTTGTTTACTCTGTGCCGAGCAGATATGACAAGCCGTTTCCCAGATAAAATAAAATTGTATCGCGCTAATTTATTAAAAGTTCAACTTTTGGTTAAAGAAGTTGAAGATCGAGATACCTTACGCAATTGGCAACCCCCCATTACTGGCGAAATAATTATGAAAACTTTTAATATCAATCCTTCACGTGAAGTAGGTGTTATTAAATCAGAAATTCGAGAAGCCATATTAGAAGGTGATATCAAAAATGATTATGATGAGGCATTCCAATTGATGCTTAACATTGCGAAAAGACTTGGTTTGAAGTCGAAATAGAATAAATTATAACAACGCCAAAACAATAAATTTAGTTTTAAGGGGTCATAGCAAGCACACCATTGCTAGTGTTAATATCAATAACTGGATAATCGTTAAAGTCAACAGAGGCATCACCGTTTAAGTCGTTTGAGTCGTAACCTAATACTCCATTGGAACTAGCAATATCTAATGTAGGATAATCATTAAAATCAACAGAGCCATCTTGGTTGATATCGCCACAGTATATTAAGAACAAACCCGAACCATCATCAGCCATGTTATCACCATAGGCAGTATTAGCAGCAAGGCTAAAATCATAATTGGTTGTTGGATTCATCAACACAGTGTTGCTACTCCACGTTTCAATAGAGTTACGATGTTTAATGGATAGGTAATAATAATTACCCGACAAGTAATCAGGAAACTGAATGTTTGCATGTCCTGTTACATCCAATGTGTCGCGAACGGTATAAACCAAAGTAAAGGGCGAAACTGCTTCGTGTAGCTCAACCGATATGGTGTCGGCAACTGTAAGTGGACTAACTCCATCTGCATTAAAAGGTGCTGCGGTCATTGTGCCACCACTTAGGTACAAACCTTGAAGAAAAGCGGTTAGGTTTAAAGTTGAAAAGCTTGAAAAAGGATAGCTATTATCGCCTACACTTAAATAGTAGGTTCCTGAATTTAGACTGCCAAGGTTTAGTGTTTGGAAATAACTTGAAGGCATTCCACCAGTTGATGCAGCTGATGTTCCATTTGGAGTATTCCAGTTGTTACTAACACTTGATTCCCATTTGGCTACATTGCAATTGCTTCTATCAAATCCTGTTTGCTCATCCGCAGCATTCCAATATAAGTCAATACTTGAATTGCTTGCATTTGTTAAAGGCTGAACCATCCATGTTTTATTGATGGTGTTATGGTTGATAGGAGTAGTGTTGTTTACAGGGTTTTTATAAACATTATCTCTAACAGCTAATTGATAAACTACCGAGCCAGACGAGCTGTGGCTAATTGAAATTTTATTGTTAGTAGTAGTAGTGCCTAAATCAAAACCAGTGGTAACACCAGTGGCAACTGGGGTGATAATAAACCCAGTTGCACCGGTATTGATAATTGATTGGTTGGTTTTAATTCCTTTGGTACTTTGTAATATTCCATTGTCTGTAACAGTTGCCGAAGCACCTAATTGTATGGTGTCATCCGCATATAGGGTTTCGCCATTTTGGATGGTAATATCTCCATTGATGTAGAGTTGGGCACTTGCTTTTTCAATAACTAAAAGGCTTAGTAAAATTAGTACTATAGTTTTCATATTATTTATTGGTTTTAATAAGGGTTGTTAATTCTTCCATTTGTTTTTTTAGAGTAGCAATATCAGACTTTAATTGTATATTTTCTACAGAAAGTTCTTGAACTGATTTAACTAAAGGCACCACAAACTCTGCATAACGTAATCCATACAAATCATGTTCGTTTTTTGGAGCATCTACTCCATCAAAATTAAACCCTACTTTTTTTGCTGCAGCTTCCACTTCTTGTGCAATAAAACCTGTGTGCAATACATTTGATGAAGTACTATATGC
>CAIVPY010000618.1 GCA_903907885.1 uncultured Bacteroidota bacterium | reverse complement strand
TTCTTTAGATGAGTTGTCAGGGTATAATTCCACAATGCTATAGGATTGGAAATGGTTATCATCTTTTTTATTTCGCAAAGTGATATCAACTGAATTGTTTGAATAGATTTTCGGACAGGCAAGATGCATGTCATAATCTGGAATGTAGGGGATTGGAACAACCTTAATTATTTTTTTGCCCGAGTTAGGTCGTGGACATCGATTGTTCACCAAATCTAATGTAAAGGTGATGGTGTCGAACAAAGCATACTTGCAATTAAGTGGAAGTAGTATTTTGTAATAGGCCTTGCCTTTATCATTCTGTAAAGAATAACTAAAATCAGGGTTTATTATTTCATCACTTGTAAGCGAAATAAAAACAGAATCTTTATTGTCGAAATGAATGATACTGTCTGAAATTACCAAGGTATCGTTAGGGCCAATCGTGAACATTTCATTTTTACTTCTTATGAAAATTTTGTTTGCTGAATCTGCATAAACAATTGAACATATATTTCTTGATGTATCTGAATGAAGCTTACAATAATTGGTACTATATACCGTATAACAATAGTTATTACTTATGTGATTTGTGGCGAAAGAATCAACAAAGTAGGTTTTGCTCTGAGAGCATTCCTTTGCATATTCTATCATTGGTCCATTTGATTTGCTTCTTAAGATTCTAAATTCTTCAAATATTCTCAACCCTCTTGTGGTGTCCCATTTAAGTTCAACCATATTTGCATTTATATCCGCCAAACAAAAGGTGTTAGCTTCTGGTAGGGTAGGGGCTGTTACGACCACTTTTATTTTGCCAAAACCTTCCAATGGTATCGGGCAAGCATCATTTATCATATCAATCCTCAATTCAAATGTGTCCTTACCTACATCATTACAGGTGGTTTCCCAATACAAGTCAGCTGTTGTAAGTCCTGGGGCTTTAATAATATTGCTAACTATAGCAGGGTTTACTCCATTTGTGGTTAGGCTTCCGCTGTAAGTAAAATCTACATTGTTTTGGTTGGCATCTGTAATCATCAATTTAAAACGCAAGGTGTCAGTAGCCAATAGGTAGAAAGTGGTATCTCTGAATTTAGGTGGAATTTTGTAGGTATTTAAATCAAATTTAAAAACAGCAATATTGCATCCTGGTACGTTTTTATTGAATGTTCTAACACTTGGATTTACCCTCGAATAAGCATTTGGGGTTGTAGGGAAATCTGATGAGCCTGTATTGCAACTAGCGCATACAGTTTGGTAAATAACAAAGTTTTTATCTAAGTGACTTGTACCTCCATCAACATGGTCTTGACTTTGATTGCCTCCAATGTAACTGGCATATACCAACCTATCGAGGTTGTTGGTAATTACCATTATGTAAAAGTCGCTTCCATCAGTGGTTTTTTGAAAGGCATCTGATGTTATAGGCATACCTGCAGTCATGGATGTAGGAGAACCTCTATTGGTATTGGTTCCACCACCCCAACCTGCAAGATACAATCGGCTACATTCATCTACTACGAATGCGGTTGGAGATAGTTGAGGATAACTTGTATTGGCTCCAAAAACGGTTTGTCTGATTACTGCACCCAAGTTTTTGTCAAATACTTTTATAAATTGTTTCGCCCCAGTGTTTTTGTATACACCGGCTGAGGGGGTAATTGTTCCAAGGGTTTGTCCGTAAGCATAAATATTATTGTCTTTATCGCATTGAATTAAATAGCTCTGGTCATATAGGTTTGTTCCAAGGTAAATACTTTTTACCAATGCTCCACTACCATCAATTTTGGCTATAAATCCATCAATGGCTCCAAAATAGGTGTTTTGTTTTAAGGGTAAATTGTTGCTCTCAGTACCACCTGTTAAATAAATATTATTTACTTTGTCGAAGCAGAATGCATATGCCGCATCATCGCCACTGCCACCAAAATATGAGCTAAATTGCAATTGGGTTAACGAGTCATTCATTTTAAAAATGACTCCATCTTGCTTTCCTCCAAATGTAGCTTGAAAGGGATTAAGTAAGGGGAAATTACTTCCACTTCTGCTTGTGCTTGCCACTACCACATTTCCCAACATATCGTAAAAAATCTCGCCCCTATACCAATCCGAATAATTATGGTTGAGTTTGCTTAAATTGGTGTTGTAATCGTAGTCATCGTTGCCGCTGATACCATCATCTTCGCTGCCTCCTACAAATGTGCTTGCATTTAATCGAGTTCCATCATTGGATAGCTTACAAATAAATATATCGTATTTGCCATTATGTGTTTTGTCGAACGCTTTTGATGTAGAAGGAAAATCACTAGACATAGTTGAACCTAAAATAGCTAGTTCTCCATTCGCATTTACAACCATGCTGTGTGGTTGTTCGTTGTGTGTTCCACCTAAATAAGTTGAATACATCATTTGAGAACCGGTACTATTGAATTTAACAATAACCGCGTCTCTTGCATATTCATTGTTTGCTCCGTTACCCCCATTGAATGTCATATCGTAAGCGCCAATGGTTACAGGGAATCCAATGTCATACACCGAGCCTCCTGCATAGCTGTTTCCCAAATTATCATATGCGGCTGTATTACCAAAATTATCTGCTACAGAACCCACATAAGTGCCAAAAATTATTTGAGGATCTATCACCAACTCATGTGTATGGTCATATTCATTCACAGCAAACTGAAGTGTGTTTTGTTGAAGAACATAATGTGTTTTGATGATTTCGTTTTCTTGTAAACTGATGGGTTTTTGTTCTTGTATATATCCTAAAGAAGTAGTGTAAACCAAATTGCCCTCTTCTAATTTAATATCTTCTTGACCTAGGTATTTCAGTTTTATTTGGTTGGGGTTTGCATAAGGCGAAACTATAAAATTGGTTTTTAATTTCACCCCATCCCCAATGATTTCAAGGTCTATGCCATTGTATATATTTTTAAGAACGATACTACCATATGCATTACAATGACTTGCCCACTTGCTGGCATCGTTGCCTATAAAATAATTGTAGTATTCAGTACATGCATTTTGTTTCAAAACCGAACTTGGGCTCATGGCTCCATCCAATTTCACTACAATCGAATGAGCCTTACCTGTACTAATTTTTTTGCCGTGATGATAATCGTGAATGGCTTGCTTGTCAACAAACACATAGGTCAATTGCTTTTCTTCAATAAACAAAGCCCCGCTTGGAATGCTTGCTTTGAATAGAATATTGGATTGCCATTGCCCTTTGTTTTCAATAAACTTAATGAAATTGCCTGTTGTAGGCACTAGTGGAGAATTGGCATAAGCACCTATATGAACTAGCAAAAATGCTAGCCACAACCATGCACCTAAAAATATTCCTTTAGTAGATTTCAATCAATGTTTTTATTCTCAAGTCAAAAATAAGAAAACCAATCGAATATGTTATTAAAAATTTATTATGAAGCCATAGTTTTGATTTTTTTCTGAATGAAGAGAATTATTGAAATTCCTTTGGAAACAAGCAAAAACTATTCCTCAGCCAGCTAGCGGAGGTTAGGGCTGGGTTATTCTGTTTAAGTTATTTGCACTTGCAGGAGTTCTCGCATGCAAGGGTAAATAACTTAAACATCCTTTTACTTTTTTCCTTTTGAGGCATCAAAAGGAAACAAAAATGCTTCGATTTTCAAGTTGCCTGCTCATCTACAAGCGTACCTC
>CAIVPY010000617.1 GCA_903907885.1 uncultured Bacteroidota bacterium | reverse complement strand
TACTGAAACAAGAGAATAATATGCTAGACATTGGCAACTTAGCTAAAGGACAATATTATTTTATTTTCGATTTGGCTGATGGTTTGCAGATTAGCAAGTCTATTGTGGTTGATTGATAGCCTAAGTTAGGGATAAGACTTTATATAATCAGAGATTAACTCCACATACTTTTAAACACAACAACCATACACTAGCTAGGCGAGTTACAAACTCTATTCTATTAAGCAATCCGTAGTCAGCAACGCTAATGCCATTTCACAATACAACGGATAGTTAGTGAAAATAGCATTGCCGAAAGTAGATACCAATTGATTTATATTAGAGTTTAATTATTACAATTTGAATTGGTATTGTTAAATTAAAGAGTTATTAGGTATTTTAGAATTGTAGACATTTTTTCTCCATTCTTAAATTCAGTATAAATTCCTCTTATGCGATATTCTGATATAATATTATTTGAAAATCTTTGCAAATCATCCTTAGTAATAACAAATGCAGCTTCATATCTAAAAAGTACACTAATATCTGAAGTTTCAACATTAATACCTGCTTTAAATTTAAATTTTTCGTTTGTGGTTGATAATAAATCAATTTCGTCACCTTGCATATTATCATTTAAGTTTTCAAAATTTTTACTATTTAATTGGCAATAGTAAGTTGTATCAGCGCCTTTTATTTGTTTAATAAGCACGAACAAATTACCATTATAACCTTTTCCTTTTGTCCGAAATAAATATCTAGTAGTTCCTTCATATTTGTCAACTATTTTTGATACCCCATATTCATAATTTTGAGAGAAGGCTGATACGGATATTAATAACATTAGACTTAACAATATTTTTCTCATAATTTTATTATTTACTAACACGAATGTAAATAAATTAAGAGTAATCCAAAATTAAAATATTGTTTCGCCTTTGTTGGTGTTTTTCACCAACAAATCAAAGCATTAATAAATACTTGTTATTGCTCCTCTCATAATACCATGTGCAACACCAACAAGGGCGGTTAACATACCTTTTTCCTTCTTCCAATTCCCCTTTTCCCTCTCTTTTTTACCCTAAAAAGCCAGAATTTCCCCCTAAATAATGAGTATTTTCACCCTAAATAACGAGTATTTCAACCTGTTTATACACCTCTTTTGCAGCTTATTTTAGTCTCGCTGATGTTGCTTAGGTTGCTTATGGTAACAATGCTAAATCCCTTGGCTATACTGTAGTTTTCGCCTGCTTGTATGGTAATAGGGTTGCCTGTGGTGCTGTTTTCTTGGTACAAATTAAGGTAAACAGTGCCAATATTGTTTAGTGTAGTAACTATTACCAGGGCTTGTATATTGTTTCTCAATAAAACTCAGGTATATGGTTTGATACAGGGGGCTTCGCAAAGGGATAAAAACAAAAAAAGGCCGTTTCAATGAAGAAACGACCTTTTAACTCTATGAAAAAAACAAATTAATACGTAATGTTAAATTTGAGTTTGGTGTTTTCGCCCGACTCGTTTTTAATAATTACAAAGTAGTAGCCTTCTCTTACTTCATTTAATCTAAAATCAATATTGTTTTTAGACATATTTTTTGTTATGTCAACATCAATTGTTCTACCTAAGATATCAATTACTTCAATTGTATTTATACCTGAGATGTTTTTGCTTGAAATGGTAAAAGCACCTGTGTTTGGATTAGGATATAAAGACCAATTGTTTTCAGTAACAGTAGCCTTTTCGATACCGGTAGAAGCATCACTAGATTGAGCAGCTAATCCTTTATCGATTGTAGTATTAAACATTTGCAATATTACACCAGTGCCAATACATGAACCCGATTTAACCTGAACAGTTATCATCATGGTGTCTCTGCAATCTTCATTACCCACTGCAATTAATCTTACGTTGTATTTGCCAATGCTGCTGTATCTTTTGTTGTAAACAAAAGTGTTGGTTGTATCAAAGGTACCATCACCATAATCCCAATAGTATTTATTAATCCAACCCGCACCCATGTATCTTGAGTGGTTATAGAAATTAAAGTTGTTGTTTGATAAACATTGTGAAGTGTTATCGGTAGAGAATGATGCGCTTGGACCTTTGGCAACTGTAGGCACAAACACTTGTGCCGAAGTTGTGCTAATACATCCTGTAGCATCTGTTACGGTTAAACTAACATTATAGTTTCCAGTAGCTGCATAGCCTTTGTTAGGGCTTTTTTGAGTAGATGTATTTCCATCACCAAAATTCCATAAGTAGGTATTTGCATTTCCGGTTGTAATGTTATCAAATTTTATTTTGTTTGAGCAATAGCAATCGCAATTGGTATTAACAAAATTGAAAGCAGCATCAAGTGGATTGTTACCACCATTTACAGTGATATTGTCAATCACATTATACGTACATCCTGCGATGTTGGTTACAGATAATGTAACTGCATACGTACCATTGGCACTAAATGTGTGTGATGCAATGCTACCTATTGCTGAATCAGAAGCAGAAGCAACATCTCCAAAATTCCATTTGAATGAATTGGCGTTGTTGGTATTGCTTGCAAAAGTTACCGTTTTAGAACAAGTGCTTGTGTTATAATTAAAGTTACCAGTTGGTGCATCTTGGATGATAATTACCTGCGTAAAAGTATCAGAACAAGCACCACTATAAGAAATCAATTGTAAGTTATGAACTCCCACTGCTGCATTGTTAATGGCTTGTGTTGAGCTGTTTCCTAAAAGAACACCATCATAATACCATGCAAGCGATGTT
>CAIVPY010000616.1 GCA_903907885.1 uncultured Bacteroidota bacterium | reverse complement strand
TCAAAATCAATATTGAAATTTGAAAATATAGAAAGAAACCGAGGACAAAATTTTGTTGATTTACTAAAAAACATAACAGGAGTTAGTTCACTTAATTCTGGACCAGGCATTGCCAAGCCTGTTATCAGAGGCATGCATAGCAACAGGGTAGTTACCTTAAACAATGATATTCGCCTTGAAGACCAACAATGGGGAGCAGACCATGGACCTGAAATCGACCCATTCTCTATTGGTAAAGTGGAAGTAATAAAAGGTGCATCTGGCTTGCAGTATGGAGCTGAAGCCATTGGAGGGGTTGTAAAAATTGCCTCGCGTGAATACATGAAAAATAAAGGTATTCAAGGAGAGTGGATGGCTAATGGATTTAGTAATAATAATCAATTAGCAAGCTCGCTATTACTAGAAGGAAACCATTTGAAGACTCATGAATTAAAATGGAGAACCCAAGCAAGCTACACAAAAGCGGGAGATGCCCAAACGCCTGAATATGTAATGAACAATACGGGCTTCATTGAACTTAACCTATCCTCTGCATTGAACTATAGTTTCAAGAAATTAAACATTGAAGTATCTCAAAGTTACTATCAAAGCGAAATTGGCATTCTTAAATCTTCGCATATACATAACCAAACGGATTTACTTAGGGTAATTAATAATGGAAGTCCATTGTCTGTAACGCCATACAGTTATAGCATTGGCCGACCTAAGCAAGAAGTAAACCACCAAGTATATTCCCTCAAACTTAGTTATCAATTTACAAAAAGCAAACTTAGCTATGCATTAAGCCAACAAATAAATAACCGCAAAGAATATGACGTATTGGTAAGTTGGAACAACAACAATGCGAACCAAAATGAGGCGGCTTATGATTTGACTTTGACAAGTTGGCAAAACGATTTAAAGTATGAGATGCAAGCACGACATAATTGGAGCCATAGCCTTGGTGCATCATGGATGTATCAAGGAAATTACGCGATTGGCAAGCAATTTTTTATACCAAATTTTATTGCCAATACCTTTGGAGTTTATGCCATTAGCAAATATGCAAAGAGGAGATGGTATGCTGAATTAGGATGTAGGCTAGACAACAGAAACCAAACAAGGTATATCAATCAAAACAATCAGGTTTTATCAAATGATTTGTCGTATCAAAACATAAGCTTTGCAGCGGGTTTATCTTATCAGTTAACAACAGAATGGAAGCTAAACAGCAATATCAGTAGCGCGTGGCGACCACCTAGTATAAACGAATTATATGCAGATGGACTTCATGCAGCACTTGCAACTTATGAGAAAGGAGATGCTAACCTCAAAGCAGAACGAAGCTATAATGTTGAACTTGGTATTAAACACCAAAATGAAAAGTGGCAAGCCGAATTCAATCTGTTTAGAAACTACATGGATAATTATATTTATCGATTACCTACAAAAACAATCGTTACCAATTTCAGAGGTTCTTTTCCCTTGTTTGAATGGAGCCAAACCAATGCAGTTATTTATGGATCCGAATTATTGTTCAACTACCAAATAAGCAAAAACTTTTCAGCAAATTTGAATGCTAGTTTTTTATATGCTGATGATATTAGCCATACTCGTCCTCTTATATTTATTCCAGCCAATAGAAGTAAATTGAGTTTGAGTTATGAGAAAGATGCCATAGGCAAGTTTCAAAAACTATTTATTACAGCTAGCTATACTTTCGTATCTCAACAAAATAGATATCCTGATAGCTTAGATTGGACAGCACCTCCAGCCGCTAACAGCTTGTTTGATATCAATGCAGGTTTTCAACTAAACTTCAAAAAACAACCCATAAAAATAAGCATGGGCATTCAAAATTTGTTTGATACAGCATATCGCGATTACCTCAGTAGATATCGATATTTTAGTTTAGATCCAGGAAGGAATATTATTTTAAGAGTAATTGTACCCTTCTCAATTTTATGCAAACATTAAGACTAAATCAAAAAAACACATAATACATTTATAATATGAATACCAAAATAAAAACAAACCTACTTCTTCTTTTAATTGCTTCGGCCATAAGCATGCTTGGCTGCCAAAAAGATGACCCCAAAAAACCTAGTTCAAACACCCCTCAAGAACAGATTACAACTGTTATTTTGAAAGGGTTTAATCATGATGACCCAACTGATTCATTACATAAGTTTATGATAAAATGGGAAGACCTTGATGGAGATGGCGGTAACCCTCCTAGTATTGATTCATTGGTTTTAGATACTGGCTATGAATATCACATCAACCTTATCATAATCGATAAAACTAAAACTCCCTTCGATACTGTGAGCCAGAAACTTGAAGACTTAAGAAATGTTCACCAATTTTTCTTCACTCCTAGCATGGAACTTAAAGGCAAAATGGGAGTTGAAATTGATGAATTTGATAGCAATAATCCTCCCCTGCCATTTGGAATGGAAGTGCATTTACACATCACTTCAGATACTTTATACAAACTGCCTATTGTAGGAAAACTCAATATCGTTTTAAGTCATTATGATGGAATTCCTAAAACCGCTAAGCCTTCACCTGAAAGTGATATAGACATTGATATTCCTGTAAGGTTAAAATAAACTAAGCAGAATAAATTTTAAGTAATCCTCAGCAACTCTAATCTTCTATCTTTCCCTACATTCTCTCAGGTACTTGAATACCTAGTAATGCAAAACCTGACTTAACAATATAAGCTGTCATGTTGCATATCTGCAAGCGTAGTTTTTTTTGCTCTTCGTTGGCTTCTTTTAGTATGGGACATTCGTGGTAAAAAGAGCTGAATGATTTGGCAACTTCATACACATAATTACAAAGCACTCCAGGACTTAAATCATTGCCCGCTTCTTTTATCACATCAGCATATTGAAACGCAAGAAAAATTAATTCTTTCTCGGCTTTTTGCAAAGTAACCTTGGTGGTGTCAACACTTGTATAATCAATACTTGTGGCATTACGCAAAATTGATTTTATACGAGCATGCGTGTATTGAATAAAGGGTCCTGTGTTACCCTGAAAATCGATTGACTCTTCTGGGTTAAACATCATTTTCTTTTTAGGGTCAACCTTTAAAAGAAAATACTTCAAGGCACCCATACCAATGGTTTTGTATAGTATCTCTAAAT
>CAIVPY010000615.1 GCA_903907885.1 uncultured Bacteroidota bacterium | reverse complement strand
GAGGGAAAGAGTGTTTCGATGCAAGATAAAATTAAAGAGATTGGTAGTAGTGATATAACCTTTATCGAATCTAGAAACAGAGATGATATAAAAGATTTTATCGGTAAAAGTAAATATGATTTTGTTTTTATTGATAGTATAAACGTAGCTGGTATAGATAACGAGTTTCTAGAAAGTATAAAACAAGACAATCCGAAAAAGTCATTTGTTGCCATTGTGCAAGCTACCAAAGGTGGTAATTTCAAAGGAGACCAATCGTTAGAGCACAATTGTGATTTTGTGATTAAAGTGGTTAATGGGGTGGCTTATCACAAAGGTAGATTTGGCCCTGAATCGGAGGTTGAGATATTTAAAGAACCCCTCTATTTAAAAAACGTATCAAAGAAATTAGAATTGACAGTATTTCCAACGAAAATTAAACCACTTGAAACTGACTTTAGTGATTTTAAGATTGAGACACACAAGAGTTTCAATTACCCTATTCTAACAAATACTCAGGTTTCAACTTCGACTAACAATTTGAATCAAAGTCAATTTCAGAATAATAATGCAGGGGCTGATTTTATTGTTAAGTCATTATTAGTTGGTACGGGCATATTGATTATTAAGGAGATTTTTAAGGATAAAAAGAGGGAGAGAAATAATAAATCATAACACTATGACGAAAATTAGCAGTTGATTATATGAGTATAATCTTATTCAATAATAAACAAACAATCCCGAAGCTTTGCTTCGGGATTGTTTGTTTATACAGGGCAAATGTTGATTCGCCTCTACTAAAATCTCCTGCCTGTATCTTAATCAATCTACCTCATCACACTCATAGTCTTAGTTAGTTTCACAGCATCATCCACAATCAAAGAATAGTAATACAATCCACCATGAAGGGCTGAGCCATCTATTTGTATTTTATCCATGGGGCGGTTTAGTTTTTGGCTATACACTTCTTGCCCTAATACATTGGTAATTCTCAATTCAGCTTTGGTATATGTTTGCCAAATCTCATAATCAATAATGGTTGATTGGTCGAATGGGTTTGGATAGTTGGAAAGGGCTATTGGCTGTTGTCCATTAGTTATTGGCATTGTTGATTTGGATGCGTTGCCTGAAACGTCCTCTGAGCGAAGTCGAAGATCCGTTTCAGATTTATTTGTTTCGGCTCCGCTCAACAAACCTTTAGTTACTCTAAAGCTACCACCAAGGTGCAGGCTATCAATCCAAACGGTATCGCAATAAGTATAATTACCACAGTGATTTGTTGCTGTGAGGCATACTATATAATGGGTGTTAAAAGTAGGGAAAGTATGGAAAGGGCTGTTATCTGAGGATGTAGCCGAACCATCTCCAAAATCCCATAGGTATTTATTAGTGCTACTTGATGGGCTTGTGGCATTGGTAAAATAAACCGAGCTATCCCATTGCATGGTTGGGTAGAATAGCGAAACTATGCCAGTATCAATGTAAATAGTTCTAATATCATATTCAACCAATGAACTATTTGCATGAATAACTTGCTGAATGTAGGTTGTGGTAGCAACAGGAGTATCAATTACGATAAACATATCCTGCCATTGATTCTGTGCGCTTGTATCTTTCCCTACAATTTTATACCAAGTAATACTTGGCACTCCATTATTTGCGGGATCTTCATTGCTTATAATATTATTATAAAATGTGTTATAATCTGAAAACAAGTTTGTGAAACATGAATTTGACGATTCATCTATTTGATTTAACTGAAATATTTCTATATTCTCTGAAGTTTGAATAAATGTATTGAAATCATCCAAAGCATCAAATTGTGCATTCATATTGTTTAAGTAATTGTAGTAATAAGTTTTAAAAAATGGATGTCTAAAAAGTTGTTCCCAATTAAAGATAGAATCACTCGTAAATATATCATAATATGGATACCAACCTTCACGTTGGGATTGAGCGAATGTTGGAGTGTACATAAACGCATTAAAATATCTGAGATAATTTATATCAACTTCTGCCATTGAACCATCTGCATTTGTAAATACCCTAACCAATCTATCTTTAATACCAAGTGCAGAAGAGTTGTTAAGCCAACCCAAAAACATAGCAGCATTGTATCTATTGCCCAAAATCACACTGTTACCTGCCATACAAATGGTGTCGTTAGTGCCAAGGTAGCTTGCGGTATTATGTCGAATAGTCACATTATCATGTTCAACACATGAACCATAATATGCACTTAGGGTATAGGTTTTATCTTCGTTGGTGTTGCATAAAACACTTAATGTATCGGTGCGGTTTAAACCTAAAGATGGCGACCATGTAAAACTCGTTGCATTTTTAATCATGCCGTCTAATTGGATTTCATGAACATCTCCAATCTTATTATCATACAAGGTGGGTTTAACAGCTTTTATATGTGCACCAGGCACTATCATTATGGTGTCCCACATGGTGGTGTCTCGGCATCCGCTTGTGCTTAATGTATGCGAAACGGCATATCTAAAACCGCCTACCCAAGTGAAATTGGGAAAGGTAAACGTACCAGGATAGGCTCCTTTCAAATATTCCCAATCGCCACCATATTGCACCTGTTGCACATACACGTTTGGCGCACTGCCGTCTATTACATGCACATGCCACTTGGTTTTTTGTCTAAAATAATAGCTGTTATAATCATTGTTTTCGTAGGCTAATACACTCCCTTTGCCTGTGCAACCCGTGTCGGGTAGTGTAAATTCGGGGGTAATGGCTGGCATATTGAAATAGTACAGTTTCATCGTATCCAATTGGTCGCAATCGTTATAACTTGATAAAAACACCCTATACCAATAACCTGGGTCACCTATAATTGGATTGCACAAGGTTATAGGTTTTGAATTTTGCAAAGTATCGCAAGCATCGCCCGAAGAATAGGTAGAGCCTATATTACCACCTGGTATATTGGGCACATAACAGTTTACAAAAATAATTTGCGGTGGCATAGCAATGTGGTCTGTATCAATTCTACAAATGGTAATTCCTCTTTTCACATCATTCAACATACGGTCGTATATAATAATGGGACACTCGCCTGGGCAAAAAGTGTCTTTGGGAATATAGGCCCAAGCTTTGGGTTTTATAAAGTTACCAAATCCCCAATCGCGGTTGTTTATGCCATAGTCTGCTCTGATTTTAGCCACTTCGCAAATAGGTTCGGCATGTGCAATGGAGGTGTCTATGATGTTGTCTGTATTAAGCAGCATATCCAACATAGCGGGTTCTATACCAGCATGGGCCGCGGTGGCTTGTGGTTTTAATGAGATATAGAACAAATGAATATCATTGGTATCTTTCATTTGCCAAAACTTAATATCTGCCGAATCTTCAAAATGCACATAACTGTTTGGTTCGCATATTATCTCGGCATGTCCGCAGCTTTTAGCATCTCCTATATCTAATTTGGCATTTTTGCGAATGATTAAAGAGGCATAAGGTTTTATGTTTAGTTTGGTATTGTTTCCAAAGCGGGTGTAAGAACCACTATCCAATATCAATGCCGCATAACTGTTTACAGTAATTTGAGAAGGGGTATAGTCATCAGTGCTTGGATAAAGTTGAGAGATAGTAGGTGGCGGATTGGTAAGATTTAAACGGTTTGTTACATCAGGACATACCACTAATCCTTTGCCTTGGTC
The DNA here is from genome assembly GCA_903907885.1 of uncultured Bacteroidota bacterium. Lineage (GTDB taxonomy): Bacteria > Bacteroidota > Bacteroidia > UKL13-3 > UKL13-3 > RGVD01. The sequence goes on along the minus strand of CAIVPY010000615.1, from coordinate 3,226 downwards.
TGCATCTTCTGGGCATCTATAGTCTAGAATCAAGCTGTCTTTGTTTCTCAACCATTTGCCACTGCATATTTGCATGTGGCTGCCATTGCGTATTTTCAAATAACCATTTGGTGTGGTAATGGTAAGCTTATGTGGAAGGGTTTCTTTGGTGCCTGTAGCAAAATCAAAGGTGTTTTTTATGCTATCGGTTGTGTAGGGAAAGAAGCAACTCATAAGGCACGGGTCGGCTAATTCTACTGTAAAATTGGTATTACCCACTGGGGCATGCAGGGTCATTATGTGGGTGGTATCGTTGTAGTTGAAGCTAATGCCCACTGCTGCCATTGCAAAATTGGTGTCCACATCTGCTAAATATAGTTTCACATCGCAAGCGGTATCGGTTTGCACATAGCCTTTGTATTTGTATTTGCCTTCAAGGCTATAATAAGTCGATGCGTATTTGGTGCTAAGTATGTAGGTGGTATCGTTATAGCTTAGTTCTCGGCCTGTTTCTATCCTTGCTTTCCTAAAATTGGTAAAGGTATAGCAATTGCCTGTTTTGAACTCACGGTCGGTGGAGTATTTAAAAAAGGCTAATACAGCATCTGTTTCGAATACTGCATTTGGATTAATACCCAATGGATTCATAGTTGTGTCAACAACTGGAGCTTGGTCTATTCTAGAATAATGATAGTTAATTGTTGTATCAGGTTCAAAAAAAGTAAATGTATGTGATGTATATCTTGGTGTGCTTTTAAACTTAGGTGGATTAACTGTTTTGCTGCAAGGAATCATTTGAATGGACGTGAGAAAATTTGCTTTCTCTTTTGGGTCAACTCCTTCAATTTTAATGTCTACATAGTTGTGATTACCATATGATTCACCACTACCCACAGTTAATTTGGGGGTAAGATTGGCTGGTTCTGTTATAAAGTTATTGTATTTGTGTGTACCCCCTCCAATCTCAATATCAATTGGGTTTAAAACTTGTCCTGTATTTCCATTAGGATACCTACCAATACTAAATATTACGGTCGCACTTGAGTTAACTAATGAAAATGTTGCTTGCATTTTATAATTATCATCAGGATAGTCATCCATTTTACAGGGGTAATCCCAAATGTATGTGTTTGGAAAATCTACTGTATTTGTATGTTTATAAAAACTTATATTGTTAATGTCAGCGTCATTTCCATTACCATTCAAATGGAATGAAATATTTTGGGCATCAAACCAATTTTCATTTCTAGCCCAATCATTAATGGTATAATATGGTGTAGTTTCATCATGGAATGTTATGGTTCTTTCCAATGTGGTTTTAAGACTTGTGCTAAAGCCCAGAGTATAATTTGAATATTTATATTTTAACTTAATACTTTTTCCCGTTTGATCTATGGAGCAATTATTAGCATAATCAGATTCGTCAGGGCCAACTCCGTCTATTAAGATGGTATTATGATGCTTACCTTCTTTCACATTAGCATTAGTTCCATCGCCCCAATGGGCAGGATCCATGGTTAAAATATCTGTACCTGCACTTACAGTAAAATGGCCTATATCTGCATGTTCATGCCACAAGCTAACTGATTTAGGTTTCTTAGCATTCAAATGTAAAAAATACTGCTTCGTTATATCCTCATCCATATTATAACGAATTACCTTATCATTTGTTAAATCTGAACTCCTTGGGTAATTGTGATTATACGGTGGATTTAAGGATGCTAGGTAATCAGCACGCAAATCAACAGTTACTGGGATAAGACCCATTAATACAGGGTTTGTTTGCCAATTTAGGCTGGGTGTTCCATCTAAAAGTTGACCCCTTATGGCAAATACTCCATTAAAATAGCAATTGGCCCAACTCTCATCATAGCTAACGGCTTGGCCATTGGGCATGGTAATATTGTTATACCACTTATAGATATTGTCATAATCTGCATCGAAGAATTGATTACGCACATATTTAGGAGCCAAATCAATAACATGTCTATAATAACTATTTGAAAAATTTGTTGGCTTTAAATTATACCTAGCTTTAAAATAAGGCAATAGATTTTCAAAACCATATCTGAAATAATGAGGGCCTTCAATATATCCAAATTGTTCGCCTGTGCGCGACATGGAATTTTCAAATAAGCCATCATCCCACATAGCACTGTGTATTGCTGCTAATGATGCATTTGCCCAACGGCTTGGGTGGGCATAGGTTTTAGTAAACTCATCTCCTCTAAATCTTAATGCTATAGAAGCTGCACCTATACTTCCACCCGTCATTAATGCAAAATTATTACCTGAATCAAAAGTACCACCAAATGCAACATTAGCCCTGCGATACATAGGCACAACATAGTTTCTTTTTATGCGGTTTTTCATATCTATAACATCCACTCTGTTTTGGCCAGGCAATTCACTATTGGGCAATGCAGGGTCTAGTTTATGTGCCCACTCTATCAAATCTAATGCTTGTATTATCATCAATAGTTCTTTTGAGCGGTATTGCATATTTTCTTTCACATTGTCTGCATATTGGGCTAAACCACCCACTGTACCTTCACCTAAGCCAAATGGAATAAAAAAATCTACACCATTTAACAAATCGTCATACCAATTAAGCAAATCATAACCTTCTACATTTTTCAAATAATTTACCACCTTTGTTCTGTAAGCAAATCTATCAGGGTCGTTATATGGCATTTGCTCGTAAAGACCTGTTATTAAATTTTTCTTAATACCAACAACATAAACAAATGCCGCACATTTAGCTCTTAAAGATCCTTCACAAACCCCCTTACTTCCTGTGCAGTTATTTACAGATTTGTCAGCATCATCTAGTATTTGTTTGTATATGTCTTGGTAATTATCTTCTTTACTAATAATTTTTCTTCTAAGTTCAGTCAATTGTTGTTCAGGAGTTAGTCCATTGGGTGTGCGAGTAAATAAAAAATAAGGTCCTTCTGTATTTTGCGTATCATCATTGTATTCTCCATAACTGTCACTAAACCATGATGCCACCCAATTGACCACAGTATCTATTATCCATCCAAAAATTTGTTTATTTTCTTTTACCTGTTTTCTAAATTCAGCCTTACTTAAATAATCTGCTTCAAAGCCACGTAGTTCATTGCTAAACATAGTTATTTCTTCAACTTTTTTTGTTTCGGATTTAATAATGCTAAAACCTAGTAATAACATTAACAGAATTAGTAATTTAATTTTCATGTTTGTTAGTGGATTATTTCAAATAAAT
>CAIVPY010000614.1 GCA_903907885.1 uncultured Bacteroidota bacterium | reverse complement strand
ATAACAGAAGTAATCCCAATTCAAGTAGTACAACCAAAACTATTTATGGAGCTACTATTTATGTTAAAAAATATTGGTTTGCTTATCCCAAATTATCTTTTTTTCTGATGCCACAATTCTCAAATAATTATTTCCAATCGGAAGAAAGTTCGTCATCTTATACAAATATTTACAAGTATAATTATTGGTATCAAACCTTTTCGACTAATATTGGTATGCTTTATTTTATTAAGCCTCACATATTCATTGATGTTAAAATTAATGCATTCCAAATTGATAATGGTGGTCCAGAAGATTGGAGTAAATATTTTAGCGTAAATAATGATGAATTAATGTTTGGTTTAAAGTATTTACTTAGAAGCAGAACCAATAAAACACCTCAATAATTTTGAAAGATTTTATTATTAGTTATTTCCCTCATTCCCACGTTCTCTAAGTTTTTTCAAGAGTTCTCTTTTAAAATCGTTTTCGGCTTTAAACAGCATAACAACCTTTTTTACAGGCAAAACTTTTTTAAATTCTGCGGCATATCTTTTCAATAAATCAGCTTCGCTCGCCTTAAAATTAATCATTTCTTGGAGAGTTTTGTCTGCGTCCAAATCAGACATGGTAGTCAATTCGCTCAAATCCTCCATTATTTTAACTTTACTTGTCGAACGCAATTTCTGAAGGTCGTCATTAAATTTGTTATAAACAGGCCAAAACTTTTGAGCCTCCTCTGAAGTTAGATTTAGCTTTTGGGTAATAAAACCAATTTTCATGGTTTCTATTTTGTCTTTCATTTTGCCTTTTTGTGCATATAAAGTATATTGTGTTAGCACTAGTAATACTAATAGTGCCATTGTTTTTATCGTTCTCATTTTTATTTTTTATAAATCATCAATTAGTAAATCTTCATCCACATGTTCATCCAAATATTTTTCAAGATCGGTATCTTTTTTAGAAAAATTATTTTGGCCAATAACTTCACAAATTAATTCTTCACTTATGTCTGTCTTCTCCAAATGATTAATAATCTCATCACCAGAAATATTAGCTAAAATGTCAGTGTTTTTTGGGGCTATGGAATGAACGAACAAAAATCCCACAATCATTAACATGGCTGCCATTGAAGCTACTTTCAGTGCCATTTTGTTATAAAATGGAATAATCTTAGCTTTTGAGTGTGTTGTTTGGTTTAAGATAATTTGTTTTTGGTTTTCAAAAAACGAATCAGGAATCATAAAACCACCTTGCCTAGTTTCAAAACCAAGTTGTTTACCTTCAATTTTTAATAAAATTGATTTCGACATGCTTACAAAATAATCATCAGGTGTTGTGAAACCACCTTGATTATTTTTGTTTTTTATGTAATTATCAATATTATCTTCTTCGTTATTTAACATGTTGCTCTTATGATTTTAATATTTAACAATAGTTTAATTGCATTTCAAATATTCTTCAATTTTTTTTACCGCATGATGATAAGAAGCTTTTAAAGCACCAACCGAAGTTCCTAAAATTTGCTCTATCTCTTCGTATTTCATATTTTCATAATACTTCATATTAAAAACTAGTTTTTGTTTGTCAGGAAGAAGCAGTAATGCTTGTTGTAACTTTAACTCGATGGCATTGCCATCAAAATAACTGCCTGCAATCAGGCTTTCATTTAAAATAGTTTCATATTCTTGAAGTGAACTTGTTGTTGACGATCGTTTTTTATTTAAAAACGACAAAGCTTCATTGGTAGCTATTCTAAAAATCCATGTATATAATTTTGAGTCTTGTCTGAAGTTTTGTAAGTTTTCCCAAACTTTAATAAAAGTATTTTGGGTAACATCATCTGCATCGTCATGATTAACTAAAATCCTCCGTACATGCCAATAAACTCTTTTCTGGTAAAAGTCTAGAATTTTAACAAAGGCTTTCTGTTTCGTAGATTCCTCTCGAAAAAGCAAAATGATTTCATGTTCATTAAATAACTCAGCCACTTATAAAAATTATAAGCTAAGATAGTAATTTAGCAGAAAGGTTTAAAGATAATTTTGAAAATTATAGCTGTTTATTTTTTAATGAGCTCAATTACTTTCGCATCAAATTTTGATTCGATTTTAGTATGAAGCTCCGTTAAATCAGAAAGCATTACAATTTCATTAACACCTTTTTGAAGTAAAAAAGCATCGTCAATTCGCTTTGTATCTGTAGTTACGATATAAATTGGTATATATTCATTGTATTTTTTTACCATAGTAATTACATCGTAAGCTTCAAAACCCTTATTTGTTCTGGTGGTAACAATCGCATCAGGGTTAAACAAATGTAGTTCTTTGTAAAGATAGGCTAAATCTTTTACAGAGTGTGTCACACATCTTTTAACATTATTAACTCTTAGCGTCTTGTCAATTAATTTCAAAGTTACTTGGTTGTTATCTACCAATAGTATCCTCATTTCCCAATTTGTTTCCATTTTTCTATTTTTGGCACTTTAATTTGTTGCTTTTATTTTTTGAGGCTACTTATAACCCAATAAAATCAGCACTTTCATTGGATTACCTTATTTGATGAAAATTTAGGTATCTGGTATAGTTCAAACACTATGCCTAATATTTTTTACATAAAATCATAGAGGTATAAAGAAGTATGAAAATATCTTAACTTAAACATAAAATAAAAAAACTCGAAAGAAGCTTCTCCCGAGTTTTTTGTTTTATAAAAACTAATTGCTTTTTGAATAATAGATTAATCCACTATTTACCTTTAAAATCGGCTTTACGTTTTTCTAAAAAGGCTTTGGTTCCTTCAATAAAATCTTCGCTACCAAAGAAATTTCCAAACTCATTAATTTCAAGGTTATTTCCATCAGCTCTTTTCTCGTAATAAGCGTTTACGCAACGAATAACACTAGAAATAGCCATTGGGGCTTTGTTTTTTATCTTTCCTAAAATTTCTTCACACTTTGCAATCAGCTGATCTTGTGGAACTACATGGTTAATTAAACCAAAACTTAATGCCGATTGAGCGTCAATCAAGTCTGCTGTCATTAAATATTCTAAAGCTCTACCTTTTCCAATCAATTGGGCTAACCTTTGGGTTCCAGCATATCCAGGTGTAATTCCTAAATTTACTTCTGGTTGACCAAATCTTGCATTTTCTGATGCAACTCTCATGTGACAGCTCATAGCTAATTCATTTCCACCTCCCAAAGCAAAACCATTAATGGCAGCTATAACCGGTTTAGGGCAATTATCTATTGCTCGCAAAGTGGCATGACCCTCTGCACTTAATTTGGTTCCTTCTTCTATTGTAAAGCTAGCAAATTCAGCTATGTCAGCCCCTGCTGCAAAAGCTTTTTTGCCTGCTCCTGTGATAATTACACCACGCACATTTATGTCATCATAAATATTTAATATTGCGTTCTTAATGTCTGTTAAAGTCTGAATATTAAGAGCATTCAGTTTATCTTCACGATTAATGGTAATGTAAAGTATTTGCTCTTTTACTTCTGATAAAATTGTTTGATACATGATTTGTGTACTCATTTTATTTATTGAATATATTTATTGATAGGCTAAAAATTAGCAGTGCAACTATATTGCTTTAATATGATTTAATGAAACCTTTTATATATATTTTTTAACACTTGATACAAATCAATTTTTTGTGAATGATTTTCAATTTTATAGCTCAAATAGTATTTACTAATGTTAGTGAAGACCAATTTAGATGGGAAAATAAATTGCTTACTTTTAATATGAACATATTAAACTACCATTTTGTGCTTATGGTAAACCAAAATCGGCATTCTGTATTAGTCGAACGACTGGGTTTGGCGTGCAGCAATGTCTCTAATAGCATTATAATCATCTTCGGTAACATCATTAAAAAAGTAATTAATAGGATTTACTTTTTTGTTGTTTTTAGCTACTTCGTAGTGTAAATGTGGGGCAGTAGATGTTCCTGTGCTGCCAACATAGCCAATCAATTCACCACGTTTAATTTTTTGACGTTCGTTCACTTCAATACTGCTTAAATGCCCGTACAGGCTCTCATAACCAAAACCGTGATTGATGATAATGTGATTGCCGTAACCTCGGCCTTCATATTTGGCAATTTCAACTGTGCCATTTCCTGTGGCATATACAGGTGTTCTGCGAGGGGCTGTAAAATCTATACCCGAATGAAATTTGTAAGTTTTGTAAATAGGATGAACCCTATATCCAAAACCCGAAGCGATACGTTTTAAATCTTTATTAGCAACTGGTTGAATAGCCGGAATAGAAGCCAAGAAATCTGTTTTGTTTTGAGCCAATTTTGTCAACTCATCAAAAGATCTGTTTTGGGTAGTAACCATCCCAGTTAACTCATCAATTTTATTGCTCAATTTTTCTAGCTCGGCAGCATATTCCAAACCCGCAATGCTTTTGTATTTGTATGAATTGGGGTTAACTTTTGTTGATTTATATTTAACAGGCTCTGCCTCAAAAATGGCTCTGTATATGGTGGCATCTTTGTCTTGCAACTCGGCCATGCTAGTGCTAAGCTCACTTATACGGTATTCCATTCTGCGCAATTCTTCACGATACAATTCGTTTTCACGCTTTAATATTCGCTCCTTAGGTGAGTCGATAAAGCTGTATAAAGCCAATACCATGATAGCCCCAGCCACTATGGAAGCGGAAAGAAACCCGAAAAATCTCAAAATTACGCTTGTAAAACTTGTGCGTACTTTCTCGAAATCGAGTTTATGGGGATTATAAAAGTATTTTATCTTTGCCAACTTATTTTTAAATAGTTATTGTTATTTGCAACTTTTTAAGTGGAGGGCGAAAGTAAATTTTTTTAGCTCAACTTCAAAGACTATTACAGCAAAGGCAGCAATAGCTTAAAACAAACATTAGTATAGAAAATGACATCAGCCGAAATACGCCAGCAATTTTTAGAATTTTTCGAAAGCAAAGGACATAAAATAGTGCCTTCAGCCCCTATCGTTGTTAAAAACGACCCCACTTTGATGTTTACCAATGCGGGTATGAATCAGTTTAAAGACTGGTTTTTGGGGAACGAAACACCTAAATATAAGCGTGTGGTAGATACCCAAAAATGCCTTCGCGTGAGCGGAAAACATAATGACTTGGAAGAAGTGGGTGTAGATACCTACCACCACACCATGTTCGAAATGTTGGGCAATTGGAGCTTTGGCGATTACTTTAAAAAAGAAGCCATCGAATGGGCTTGGGAACTTTTGGTAGATGTATACAAACTGCCAAAAGACAGATTGTATGTGACCGTTTTTGAAGGAGATGCCAAAGAAGGTTTAGCCTTCGACCAAGAGGCATTTGACAATTGGAAATTATGGATTGCAGAGGAGCGCATTTTGAATGGAAATAAAAAAGATAATTTCTGGGAAATGGGCGATACCGGACCATGCGGACCTTGTTCTGAAATTCATATCGACCTAAGACCAGATGCAGAGCGCACTTTGGTGGATGGAAAAACTTTGGTAAACAACGACCATCCTCAAGTGATTGAAATTTGGAACAATGTGTTTATGGAGTTTAACCGTAAGGCGGATGGTAGCTTGGAAAAATTACCTGCACAACATGTGGATACAGGTATGGGCTTCGAGCGATTGGTGCGTGCCATCGAAGGAAAAACAAGCAACTACGATACGGATGTATTTGTGCCTACCATCAAATTTATTGAAAACCATTCGGGAATAAAATATAACTTTTCAGCATCTGAGGATGAAAGTGTAAGTCATGTCGAGCGGAGACGAGACATTGCCATGCGTGTAATGGCCGATCATATTCGTGCCATAAGCTTTGCCATTGCCGATGGACAATTGCCTAGCAACAATGGTGCAGGTTATGTAATACGTAGGATATTGCGCAGAGCTGTGCGATACCAATACCAATTCTTGGATATCAAAGAACCTTTCATGTGTAAATTGGCACTATTGATTGCAGATAGCTTTAAAAATGTTTTCCCTGAATTACATGCTCAAAAAGATTTTGTATTTAAAGTAATTCAAGAGGAAGAGGTTAGTTTTCTAAAAACTTTAGTTAATGGTCTGACATTGCTAGATGTTTTAATGATTCGAATTGAAGATATTTGGAAAAAGGATGGGGCTAAAATTATTGACCAAAAAATTTATGATCAACATTTGTTAAATAATCCTAAAACCATCAATGGAGAAGATGCTTTTAAACTTTATGATACGATGGGTTTCCCTATTGACTTGACTCGTTTAATTGCAAGCGAAAATGGATTTAATGTTGACGAAATTGGCTTCCAAAAAGCATTAGAAGAACAAAAAGCACGTTCACGTAAAGCATCAGATTTTTTAAAAGATGATTGGGTTGTTTTTATCGATGAAAAAGAGGCAGGCATTGAAGATACAATAAAGTCTGAATTTATTGGTTATGATTCATTAGAAGCTATTGATACAAAAATATTAATGTATAGGAAGGTTGAAAAAACGAAGAAAATTTATTATGAATTGGTGATAGCTAAAAGTCCTTTTTATCCTCAAGGTGGAGGTCAAGTTGGAGATATTGGATATTTGCAGTACTCCGATGGTAGCAGATTAAATATTATTGATAGTGTAAAAGAAAACAACCTTTCGATACTTATTACTAATGATAACAACATTAGAGGACATGAGTTAATTAACGCATATGTCAATATTGACAAACGTAAGTTAACTGAAAACAACCACTCTGCTACACACTTATTGCATGCGGCTTTGCGTCAAGTATTGGGGACACATGTAGCGCAAAAAGGTTCATTGGTAAATGATGAATACTTACGTTTTGATTTCTCTCATTTTGCAGCTATGAGCAAAGAAGAAATTGCGAAAGTAGAGCAAATCGTTAACAAAAAAATACGCGAAAACATCAACCTAGATGAACGCAGAAGTGTGCCAATTGAAGAAGCTAAAACTTTAGGCGCTATGATGTTGTTTGGCGAAAAATATGGCGACTCGGTGCGTGTTATCACTTTTGATGACAAGTATAGCCGTGAGCTTTGTGGTGGTACGCACGTGAAAGCAACTGGCCAAATTGGTTTATTTAAAATAACCAGCGAAGCGGCTGTAGCTGCTGGTGTGCGCAGGATTGAAGCCATCACGGCAGAAGCTGCTCAAAACTTAGTCGATAGCTGGCAGTCGTCAGTTGATAGTTTAAGCAAGACCTTAAACACAAAAGACATTGTTAAATCTGTTGAGCAATTGCTTGAAGACAAAGCTGCTCTTTTGAAAAAATTGGATTCTTTTGAAAACGAAAAAACAGTTCAATTAAAAAATGAAATGAAAACAAAAATCGTTTCAACACCATCAAGCAATCAACT
>CAIVPY010000613.1 GCA_903907885.1 uncultured Bacteroidota bacterium | reverse complement strand
TAAGATCTATTATATTGTTGTTCTACATTAACCCCAAATTGTAAATCGTGTTTAGCTTTAGGATTGCTTTTTGGAGCTATACTGGCTTCACTCATAATATAAACGGCATACGTTTCATTATTTAATTTTTGATACGAAGCTTGGTTGGTACCCACGTTGCCCCACATAAATGAGTAGATACCATCTGGCTGGCTTCCGTTGGTTAATCCACGTGAGCCTAATAAATCATCTACTGTTCTGATGCTGTTATTGCCCAATAAGTCGTAAACAGTTTTGGTATAGTTAGCTAAAATTGGATTGGCATCACCTGGCACAAATCTGTAAGCAGTGTCTCTGAATGAGTTTTGTTTCCAATAGCTTGTTAAGTAATAATCTTTACCATTAACCTTAAAAGTATCAGCTGGTTGGCCAAATGCTTTGCTCACTCTTTCAAAAGCTGGGGCTTTATATGTTTTAAATTGGCCAATATAACCATAGTCGAAGAAGTTTTTTTGGTGTGTAGCATCCATAACTTCCACAAACCTGTTTTCGTAAGAAACCCTGATGGTATAAAACGCATCGCTGATTCCACCTTTCACTTCTTTTTTCTCTTTTTCGTCTTCGGCCTTTTTCTTATTAAATGTTTGGGTGAATTGTAAATAAGCCCTAATTGTATAGTCAGTTGTTAATGGATTATTTGCAGAGTTCATTAAAGAATTATAATAGCTGTTAGTGTTGGCATTTCCCCTTCCATTAAAGTAGTTACCTTGGTAACCTAAACGGATATTGATATTTTCGGCAGGTTGAAAGTTGAAATTACCTTGAAGATTAATCCTGTATTCTGGTACATTTTGTCTGTAATCTACTTTTTGCAAATCTGTTTTACGAAGGAATTCAGAAGAATATACTACCGAACCATTTGAAGCTAATGTCAATGGACGTGCTTCTAATTCCTTTAATTTGGTATCATTTACTTTATAAATATCTGTTGCAGGCAAGCGTCCATCTCTTTGGTAATTAATATTGGTAGATATTAAAAAGCCTATTAAAACCCTTTCTTTATCGCCTTTGCCTTTGTTTATTGTTTTAAGTGGTCCAGATAAAACGCCTTCCAATTGGTTGAATTGTGAATTGTCTAAATATCCTGTAAAAGGAGATGAAGTTTGGTATTCTAAAGAATGTATAAATCTTTTGGTAGGAGCCTTGGTCGTAATAGAAATGGCACCACCAATAAAATCACCATATTGAGCAGGTGTACCTCCTGTAATTACTTGTATTTGGTCAATGGCATTTGAAGCAATACCTGTACTTGAGCCACCTTGAACACGTATACCATCAATATAGTATGCAGTATTTTCTGAACGGCCACCACGAATATTTGGTGTAGCCCCTGCACGGGTTTCAACCCCAGCTGTTAAGCCTGCTACAGCATTTACATTTCGTTGAGGTAATGCCATAATTTTAGCTGCATTAAATTGCGCTCCACTCACACCATCTTTTCTGATAAGTGCTGGTTTGTCTTTGATTACTACCTCTTTCAAATTAACATTTTGCTCCATGGTAATGTTAACGAAAGTAATTCCGTCAGGGTTAACATCAATATCGGTAACGGTTTGCAATGGATAGCCCGAAATATATGCCTTCAAACTATATTCTCCTACTTGTAATGTTTTAAAGGTATACCCTCCCTCATCATCAGTTTGGGTAGAAGCCTTTGCAATACCATTTAAATAGGCCGTAACTGTAACAAAGTCCATTGGTTTCTTTGTTTTTTCATCAATTACTTTACCTCGAATTTCACCAAAACCAGATTGTGCTTGGGCTACAAAACAGGTGGCAAATAATGCAATGAAGAGAATGTATATTTTTTTCATCTTAATACAGATTTACTTGTTTATTTTAATTACTAAAAGGTGGTAAATAAAAGCAGATTAATTTAATTTATCAACTATCATCTGTATTTGCCTTTTAAGTAATTTATATTTTGTTCTTTAATTCCTTTATTTTCAATAATAATACTTCCGAAATTTTTTGGTAACTTTCTTTGCTCCACCCACCAACGTGAGGGGCTAAAAGTGTTCGTTTTGAGTGAGTTAAATAATTAAACCAAATAAGTTCTTCCTCATTCAATGTTCCTATATTCTCGTTTTCCAATACGTCTAGGGCACATCCTAAAACTTTTCCACTTTCTAGACACTTCACCAAATCTTTAGTATTTATTACCTTTCCTCTACTTAAATTAAGTAAAAAAACAGGTTTTTTGAATTGGTTCAGATATGTTTCGTTAACCATTTTTAGTGTTTCACTTGTATGCGGTACATGAAAAGTAATAATATCACATGTTTCAAAAATCTGCTCCATTTCGCATGGTTTCGCATATGAGGTACCATAATTTTCAAGATATTTATCATATACCCATATTTTACAGCCAAAACCACTCAATTTGCGTGCAACAGACTTGCCTGTATGTCCAAAACCAACAATCCCTAAGGTTTTATTACTCAATTCAATGCCTCTATTGCCCTCTCTATCCCATATGCCGCTTCTCACTTGCCTATCGGCTTGATTAAGTTTGTGCAGTAATGTTAATAGCATACCTACTGTATGCTCCCCCACTGAATCGGCATTAGCTTCGGCAGCATTTATACAAACAATATTATTTTTGGCTGCATACTCAACGTCCACGTTATCCATCCCGCTTCCTGCCCTTGCAATCCATTTTAATTTGGCTGCTTGCGAAAGAACCTTTTCATTCAACTGCAATTTGCTTCTTACCACAATGCCATCGTAATTCTGAATAACGGCTAAAATTTCAACTTCTGTTGCCTCAGGTAGATAGTCTACAATACAATTTTCTGCCAAAAGCCCATCTATCAAAATTGGATGTACATCATCTACTATAATTACCTGCATAGACATTGTTTATTCTGCTACCAATCTAAAATAAATTTCAATAATATAACAATAATTTAATACTAAGTAAATATTTATACGGAAATGGTTGCATTTAGATTTCGTTTTTTGCTAAACAAATTAAGCGTTCATTTAATACAAAAAGAACTTTATAATATTTAGTTTTGATTATTCAATTAAACATGATGCTTAAGCTAATGACAGGAACTAATAATTTCATTTAGTAAATTAAATATTGGCTAATATTATTGTCTTATTATGTATTTTATTTGAAAAGTTTCATTTTTAAAATAAGGAGTAATGAAAAGGCTATCATCATTATCCTAGTCCTTAATTTTTGCGATAGCAAAGAGGCTGATGATATGTTTAGCGATGAAATTTTATCGCTAACTCTCTAAATATTCTGGTATTTCAAAATCAAGAAATTGATTTACCATTAACTCAACATGATTTTGCTAATCTTTTTTAAAGACAAATTGCATTCTTGTATATGACAATTGTCATTATTTTTATGTTTATTAATAATCACTTTTACACTATCAAATCAGACTTTTAAAAACATTATATTTTAATTTTATGGATATAGAAGCACAACACAAAGCACTCATTAGCGAATGCAACGAATGGTACGATGTTTTAGCATCCTATCGCGAAAAAATCAACACCCTAAAAACAGAGCTTTATTTTTTTGCTCCTGGGAAAACAAACAAGGATGTGTTAATAGGTATTGAGCATTACCACAATCAATACCACATTCAATTAATTAACATTCACGATTTAAAACACGAAATTCGGAACTACGTTATTGAAACCGAAAAACACCCTAATTTTAGCCACAAAATTCCCCATCATTATTTAAAAGAAAAATTAGATATACTTTTAGCTGAATTAGACAAGTTGGAAACAGATTTTCACACTTTTATTAGATCTTAAATTTTAAAATCGTTGCCAACTTATAATATATAAGTTGGCATTTTTATTATCAACAATTTAACGGAAATATTATGACTACGTATGATTCTAATCACGTAAAAAATATTGCCCTTCTTGGACATGCAGGAAGTGGCAAAACAACTCTTGCAGAATGTATGCTTTTTGATGCAGACGTGATTAAACGCAGGGGTTCTATTATGTCAAAAAATACAGTTAGTGACTACCACGAGCTGGAAATTGAACGAGGAAGTTCGGTCTTTGCTTCTTTGATGCACACACCTTGGAAAGGCTACAAAATAAATATAATTGACACTCCTGGATATGATGATTTTGCTGGTGAGGTAATTAGCGCCTTGCGTGTAGCTGAAACGGGTGTGATTGTAATAAATGCAGTAAATGGTGTTGAAGTGGGTACTGATATTATTTGGGATTACACTGATAAATTTAAAACGCCAAGTTTGTTTGTTATCAATCATCTAGATAATGAGGATGCAGACTTTGATAAAACAATTGAAGAAGCCAAGGCACATTTTAGTGCTAATGTTGTTACTGTTCAATATCCAGTTCAAACTGGGCCTAATTTCAATGGCATTATTGATGTACTAAACATGGTGTTGTATCAATATCCCAAAGAAGGTGGAAAGCCCGAAAAGTTATCAATTCCAGATTCAGAAAAAGAAAAAGCTGAACAACTTCATAGAGAATTAGTAGAAACCATTGCAGCCAATGATGAGGGATTGATGGAAAAATATTTTGAATTAGGAGAACTTGATGAAAACGATATGAAAGATGGTTTGCATAAATCTATGATTAAGCATGATATTTTTCCTGTTTTTTGTGCTTCAGCTCAAAAAAATATGGGTATTGGTAGGATTTTGAGTTTTATTGATAATGTTTGCCCTTCGGCCATTGAAATGCCTCCTCAAAAAAATAAAAATGGTGGTACATTGACTTGCGATCCCAATGGGCCTACTTGTATATTTATTTACAAAACCATAATTGAACCACATATTGGTGAGTTAAGTCTGTTTAAAGTATATAGCGGAACCCTAAAAGCGGGGAGTGAACTGGTAAATGAAAATACGGGAGTGCCTGAAAGATTTAATCAATTATTATTGCTTGAAGGACACAATAGAATTCCGGTTCAAGAATTGGTTGCTGGCGATATTGGAGCCACCATAAAGTTAAAATCAACTCATGTAAATAATACACTGCACGAGAAGGGAGTAAAAATAGAGTTAGAGCCTATTGTATTCCCTCAGTCAAATGTAACGGTTGCTATTTCTACAGTGAACAAAGGTGATGAAGAAAAACTATCACAAGCACTGCATACATTACAAGAAGAAGATGCCACAATAAAAGTATCAGTTTCAGCAGAATTAAAACAAACTTTGATACAATGTTTAGGTGAATTGCACCTTCATATTATTGAGTGGAAAATTAAGAACATTCACAAGCTGGAAGTAGCCATAACTGCACCAAAAATACCTTATCGAGAAACAATACAATCTGTAGCAGAAGCCAGTTATCGTCATAAGAAACAAAGTGGTGGTTCTGGTCAGTTTGGTGAAGTTAGCATAAGAATAGAGCCTTGGCATGAAGGCATGCCTGACCCTAGTGGATTAACAGTGAGAGGTAAGGAAATTATTGATTTAGATTGGGGTGGCAAACTTGTTTTCTACAACTGTATTGTTGGAGG
>CAIVPY010000612.1 GCA_903907885.1 uncultured Bacteroidota bacterium | reverse complement strand
TTTAATAATTAGTTTTCAAAACAAAAGACAAAATATATTGTAGATACAAAAAAGAAAATTTGCAATAAACAGTTAATGAATTTTATGAGAATCAAACGTAACCAATGTGCTGTTATTTTGAATTATGTTTATTTAAATAGTACAATTATATTATGAAAACAAAAGTTGTAATTGTAAATTTTAAATTCAAAAGTGACAAATAATAGAATATTGATTTTTTAGGTGCTCTTGGATGTGGACCGAAGAGTTTTTTTACAATCAAATAATACTAGATTATTTTAGTTATCTTTAGCATTATGTTTCTTATTTCTCGATAAATAAGCATACACCGCAGGTATTACATATAAAGTTAAAAAGCCTGAAAATAACAAACCTCCAATAATAACAATACCCATCGACATGCGGCTTTTTGCTCCTGCTCCTAATGCCAATGCAATAGGTAATGCACCTAAAATGGTGGCAATGCTTGTCATCATGATGGGTCTTAATCTATCTACAGCTGCATCTATGACTGCTTGTAATTTATCTACCCCCTTTTCCTTTTTCTTATTAGCAAACTCTACTATCAAAATGCCATTTTTAGTTACCAAGCCAAGTAAAACTATGATACCTATCTGGCTAAATATGTTGAGTGTTTGGTCGAAATACCATAATGAAATAAGGGCACCAGCTAACGCCATAGGAACTGTAAGCATTATAATAACTGGGTCGATAAAGCTTTCGAACTGTGCTGCTAACACAAGGTATATCAATACCAAAGCCAATATAAATGCAAATGTAGTGTTGGATGAACTTTCAGTGAAATCTCGCGATGGACCACCTAAATCAGTAGTGAAACTTTCGTCAAGCAATTTCTTTTTAATAATCTCCATAGCCTTGATGCCATCACCAATTGTTTTGCCTGGAGCGAGTCCTGCCGAAACTGTGGCCGATTTATAACGGTTATAATGATACAATTGAGGTGGGCTGCTTTGCTCTGAAACTTCAATCACATTATCCAATTGAATCAATTGACCTTTGTCATTTCGCACATAAAGTGATTTTAAATCTATTGGTTCGTCTCGGTTGGCTCTGTCTGCTTGGCCAATAATTTGGTATTGTTTACCACGTTGTGTGAAATAACCATAACGGATGCCACCAAAAGTAAACTGCAAGGTTTGTGCAATGGCTTGTACACTCACTCCAAGGTTTTTAGCCTTTTCTCTATTTATTGTAATAACCAATTCAGGCTTGTTAAATTTAAGATTCACATCTGTGCCTTGAAATGTTTTTGTATCTTTATTTACTTCGTCAACAAACTTAGGAAGTACTTGTTGTATTTTATTAAAATCCTGGTTTTGTATAATGTATTGTACGGGTAAACCAGCTCGCGAACCACCAGTACCATTTATCGTTTGCTCTTGCACTACATATGCCTTGGCATCTGTCATACCTGCTACATTTTTTTGCACCATTTGGGCAATGTCTTGTTGCGAGCGTTTTCTATTATCAACATCGGATAATACAATTCTAAAGAAACCTGTATTCACCGCACCACTTCCGGAAAATCCAGGAGCAGTTATTACCAAAGTCATTCGTTTTTCAGGAACCGAATCTTCAACATATTCTGATAGTTTTTCCATATACTTATCAGTAAATTCAAATGAAGAACCCTCTGGAGCAGTGGCAATTATTCTCATCATTCCTCTATCATCTAATGGTGCAAGCTCAGATTGTATGGTAAAACCTATCAACCAAATTAAACCTACTGAAATGAAAACAATTACTAGAGCATACCATTTGTGTGATAAGAATTTTTCTAATGAATTACGATATGCAGTGTTGATGGACTCAAAAAAAGGTTCGGTTGCGGTATAAAACTTAGTTCTTTTGTTTGATTTGCGTTGTAACTTCACGTTCAACATAGGAGTTAACGATAATGAAACGAATGCGGAAATAATAACAGCACCAGCCACTACTACACCAAACTCTCTAAATAGCCTTCCTACAAAACCTTCAAGAAAAATAATCGGTAAAAATACCACAGCCAAGGTGAGTGAAGTAGAAATAACGGCAAAGAATATTTCGTTTGAGCCTTTGATAGCAGCCTCACGTGGCGACAACCCTTCTTCAATTTTTTTGAAAATGTTTTCAGTTACTACAATACCATCATCCACCACCAAACCTGTAGCCAACACAATGGCTAAAAGTGTTAAGATGTTAATTGAATACCCGAAAATATACATAATAAAAAATGCTCCAATTAACGATACAGGAATATCGATTAATGGACGGAATGCTATCAACCAATCACGAAAAAACAAGAAAATGATTATAACTACAAGCAGAAAAGCAATCAATAAAGTTTCTTCTACTTCTTTTATTGAAGTTTTGATGAAACGAGTATTATCTAAAGCGATGTCTAACTTAAAATCTTTAGGTACATCTTTTTTTATTTGCTCGTATCTTTTATAAAATTCATCGGCAATCTCTACATAATTAGCTCCTGGTTGAGGCACTACACCCAAACCAATCATGGGAACACCATTCGATTTTAAAATGGTTTCTTCGTTTTCGGCACCTAGTGCTGCATTGCCAACATCACCTAGCCTTATGGCTTTGGTATTGTTGGTTTGAATAATAATGTTGTTAAACTCTTCTTCAGTACTAAATCGTCCAATGGTTTTAACAGATAACTCTGTATTATTTCCTTCAATTTTCCCACCAGGTAATTCAACATTTTCCCTGTCTAATGCTTGTTTTACATCCAATGGTGTTAATTTGAATGAGGATAATTTTGCAGGATCTAACCACAAACGCATCGCATATTTTTTTTGACCCCATATCTGCACTGTGCTCACACCAGGAATGGTTTGAAGTCGTTCTAACAAAACATTCTCGGCATAATCGCTCACATCCAATTGCGATTTGGTGTCACTTTGAACGGTCATAGAAATGATGGCATCCGAATTAGCATCAGCCTTACTCACCACGGGTGGTGCATCAATGTCTTGTGGCAATTGTTTAACCGCTTGTGATACTTTATCACGCACATCATTAGCAGCGGCTTCAAGGTTTTCGTTAAGGTTAAATTCAACCGTTATTGTACTCGAACCTTGGTTGCTTGCTGATGATATGGTGCGAATGCCTGCAATACCATTGATAGCTTTTTCTAATGGTTCTGTAATTTGCGATTCAATAATATCTGGATTAGCACCTGTATAGCTTGTTCTAACTGTAATCACAGGAGGGTCGATTGATGGATATTCTCTAACACCTAGAAAATTGAATCCAATAGCTCCAAAAAGCAGAATAACAATAGAAAAAACAGTGGCTAATACAGGCCTGTTAATGCTTGTGGTAGATAAACTCATTTTCCTATTTTAATTTTTGAACCTTGCTTTAAATACATGATACCATTTACAACAACCGAATCGCCAACATGCAATCCTTCGGTAATTTCTATCTGCGAATCTTTTCGAATGCCAGTTTTTACAATTTGTTCAATGGTCGAATCGCCTCTTATAACAAATATCTTTTGACCTTTTAATATTGGTACAACACTTTGCGTAGGTACCATTAATGAATTTGGTTTTATATGAAGCTTTACTAAAATATTTGCAAAAGCTCCAGGTAAAATTTCATGTGTAAGATTATTACAAGCAGCACGCATCACTACATTACGCGTTAATTCATCCACCTTAGGTTCTATGGCATAAATACTTGCGGTAAAAACCTTATCTGACCCATCTGTTGTAAATGAAATTTCGTTTCCTTTCTTTAGTTGTGAAGCATATTTTTCGGGTACTGAAAATTCTATTTTAACTTTATTTATGTTATGAAGTGAAGCAATGGTAAAAGCAGGTGTAATATAACTTCCTTCACTTAGATATTTTAAACCAATGATACCACTAAACGGTGCAAGCAATTCTGTTTTGCGGATATTTTCTTTAAGCAAATCGATATCTGCATTGGCTGAGTTAAGTTCATTCAAACTCATATCATATTGTTCCTGACTTAACGCTCCTTTGATTAGCAGTTGTTTACTCCTTTTTTCGGTTTCTTCTTTTAGTTTCTTAATTGAAATTACTTTTCTTAGTTGGGCTTGCAAATCAGCATCGTTTATTTTGATAAGTAACTGTCCTTTATTAATTTGTGAACCTTCATCAAAATTTATTTTCGTTACCCGCCCTTGAGCCTCAGAATGTAGTTCAACTTCATCTTGAGCTATTATACTACCGCTTATATGTAAGTTGTTTTCCAAATCTTGTTTTTGGGCCACATATATACTCACTTTGGTGGGCATTTTTTTTGCTTTAGCCTGTGAAGCTATTGATTTATCATTTTTGGTGGGCATTAATTTAGGCCAAGCCAATAAAGCAATAACTATT
>CAIVPY010000611.1 GCA_903907885.1 uncultured Bacteroidota bacterium | reverse complement strand
CATGCCGAAACAAAGTTTGGGTTTCGGTTAAGCCTTTTGCTCTTGCCGTTCTGACATAGTCTTTTTCAACTTCTTCCAGAAAGAGCGTCCGATACCAACGAACACCAGAACCAATGCCTGAACACACACCTATCAGAACTGGCAATACCAAGAACTTTATTGCAGCCAACCCATCGTCATACCCAGAGATAGGTACGAGCCTTAATAATTTAGCTATAAAAAACTGTCCACCGATAATATAAAACAGCGATGAAATTGACATTAAAATAACACACAAGACAATGCCGGACTGCTCCAGGTAGCTGCCACGAAATAACACCATCAATAATGCAAATGTAATATCTATCATTAAGCCTACAAATAACGTTGGCAGAGCAAGCGCCAAACTTGGCCACATACGTTCCTGAATATCGGCACCAATATTTCTGCCACTATCTGACACCCCAAATCTAAACAAAAACAAACCAACTGATTTTTGATAAAAAATAGTCCGGGTTATTTTTTTTTCTCCGACTGCATCCCCATTCCATAATAGCGGCACATCGTAGCCATGTTGCTGCTTCCAGTTATTTATAGATTGTTCAGTTACATGTTTTTGCCCCAACTGCATACGAGCCATATCGTCAGGGCTGTTGACAATAAAAAACAAGACAAACGTTAAAATATTGACGCCCATCAACAAAGGAAATGCGTATAAAAATCGACGAATAATATAATTTATCATTGCAACGTTTCCTTGGCACGGCGGCGATAAGCATTAATGGCAGGAATTAACAGGGCTACAAATAATAACAAAACCAACACGAGCGGCCAAAAAATGGGCCGATTCCAAAGCTGTCTCATTTCTTTTCTGGCAACGGCATCAATCCTGGTATATTTAAGTCGGTTATTCGCCATTAAATTGGATTTCTGGTTCTTGTACCAACCATGAAATAACGAAAAGTTCTTCGGATGAAAGCCAAATATCCAAGGTGCATCATGCCGCACAACTTCCTGTAATTCTTGTATGATTTGATAACGTTGCTCATTATTATCCATATTACGCATTAGCTCAAACAAACGATCAAACTTAGGATTTTGATAATTAACGGCATTTTCGCCGCCGTATTTAACTTTTGAGTTAGGTCCATACAGTAAGAAAAACAAGTTTTCAGGATCAGGATAATCGACATTCCATCCCCAAATAAAGATTTGCTCATTACCTGAGCGCATTTTTTCCTGAAAACGATTGTAATCAGTCCCTCGAATTACCAACTTGATACCCAGTTTCTCAAATTGCTTGCGATACCAATTCATGGATGGACGGTCATCGATACTCACTGATGTCGTATCAAAATACAGAATCAAGGCTTCTTTAGTTTTAGGATCAATACCATTACTGTAACCGGCCTCTTCCATCAACTGACGAGCTTCGGCTATTTTCTTTCGCTGCTCCCTATTATTAATCCAGTCGTAAGTGTAATGATTAATACCCTCTTTACCCTCTGCATAGCCATAAATTCCAGGAGGAATGACACCTTGAGCAATGATTCCTCGCCCGTTTCTAAAAATGGAAATATATTCCTCATAATCTACGACAATTGCTATGGCTTGTCGTAACTTTCTGGCTCTCTCACTATCACCACCTACGGTAGCATCCATCATGTTAAAGCCCATATAGAATATCGACGCTTCTACCAAAGTTTGTAGCTTAATATCTTTTTCCTTCATGGAGTCGGTCAAAGCAATGCCGCCACTGCCGGTAAATTGTATGGCTTGATCGAAACTATCAGATGCAATTCCAGAGGCATCATAATAGCCTTGTAAAAACTTGGTCCAGTAGGGAATGGTTTCTTTTTCCAGCATAAAAACAACTTTATCAATAAAAGGCAGTTTTTTTCCTGCATCCACTAACAATCCATTTTGCTTATCGCCACCCTCACCTTCAGAGGGATATTTTTCCAAATGAAATAACGGGTTTTTAAGCAAAATCATGCGTCGATTGGGATTATTTTCCGACAACAGATAGGGACCTGTTCCAATTGGAAACCAATCCAAGGTAATATTTTTATCAGACAATCCTGGTTGATCATAAAAAACATCTGCTTCCCAAGGCATTGGCGAAAAAAAAGGCATCGCCAGCCAGAATATGAATTGTGGGTATTTTCCTTTGATACGAATACGATATTGATATCGACTTAAAGCCTCTACGCCCGCTATTGTTATATTTTTTAAATCCGTTTTTTTCTTATCACT
>CAIVPY010000610.1 GCA_903907885.1 uncultured Bacteroidota bacterium | reverse complement strand
ATATCCATTCAGAAAATGACAAAAAGAAAAACCTTAACATCAACTCCGATTTTCTGAATGCTACAATAGATGGAGAATTCAATTTTTCAACTCTCGGCAAAAGTATTAAAAACCTTATAAATAAAATTATTCCTCAATATTATTCTACAAGTTATAGTAATCTTCCAAATCAAAATTTCAAATACAATATTGTATTAAAAAACACCTACAATATTTCTCAATTATTCTTCCCAAACATTGATATAGATAAATTTGAATTGCAAGGTAAATATGACAACTCAAACCATATTTTTGAAAACATGGGTTATGCCCAAACTTTTAGATACAACAATTATTATTTTAGCAACCTAACCCTAAAAACAAATGTAAATAGTAACCTGCAGGCAGAGGTGTTGTTTGGCATTTCACAATTATCACGAAATGATACCTTGCTGATAAATGAATTTGCTGTTAAAGGTAATGTGGCACAAAATAAGGCTACACTTCAGGTTAAAATACAAGATACTAGCAGTTTCATCTACTCAAACCTAAACACAAACTTTGTGTTTAAACCACATGAAATCGAAATGACTTTTGACAAATCTGAGTTTCATTACAATCATTCACATTGGAATGTGAACACTTGGGGACTTATTTCATTTCACGATTCAATCATAAGATTCAACCAAGTTTCGTTGCAAAACAATCTTCAACAAATAGCAATTAATGGAAACTATGGAATAAACACATCAGAAGAGAGTTTACTTTTTTCATTAATCAATTTTAAATTAGATAATATTAATAACTTTCTCCCATCATTAAAAATAAAAGTAAATGGAGAAGCCAATGGAAATATCACATTAAAGAAAGTAAAAAACAAAATAATCATCAACAGCAATTTAGACCTGAATGATGTAATGTTAGATAACGATAGCATTGGTATAATTCAGCTTACTAGCGATTACGATGCCACTAACGACAGACTCAACTTTGTTGGAAAAGCACTTAGTGGCAAGTTAAATAATTTTGTAGCAGCTGGCTATATTTTTATGAAAAACAATACACTAGATGTGGATGTGAATTTTGATAATGCTGAGGTAAAAGCATTTAATGCTTTTGTCAAAGAATATATTACCCTCTATAACGGATTGGCATCTCTCAAATGTAAAATAACAGGTACTTTAAGCAGTCCAAATGTGGATGGTGAGTTAGATGCAAAAAACATTGTAACCCGAATAGAATACCTTAAAACAACTTATCGAATAAGTGATAAAATTATATTTAATGAAAACAGTATTCAGTTAATGCCAACTAAAATATATGATGTAAATAATATTGCAGCAGATATGGAAGGTACCATAAAACATAAGGGTTTTGATAAGTTTGTTTTTGATATCAACATTCATAATTTTAAAAAATTTCAAATGCTAAATACTACTTCTAACGATAATAGTTTGTATTATGGAACGGCTTATGGAACAGGGTATTTTACCATAAAAGGACCTTTTAGTAACTTAGTGTTAGATATAAATGCCCTAACAGAAAAAGGTACACTTATTTACCTAACCCCATTTGGTAATAGCGATGATGATGATGCATCATTGGTTCACTATATAAATTATGACACCTCTCATAAGGAAATAATCAGTAGAAATAATATCCTAAGTGGATTTAGCCTAAATATGAATATAAATGCCACACCAAATGCTGAAATGCAAATTATTTTTGACGAGCAAACAGATGATAAACTAAGGGCAAGAGGGACAGGAGATGTTAGGCTTGAACTAACAAGACAAGGTGCTTTCAATATGTATGGTGAAGTAACTTTGAGTAGTGGTGATTATCAATTTAGTGCAGTAAATGTGGTTAGCAAAAAATTCTTATTACAAAGTGGAAGTAAGATTACTTGGGGTGGAGATCCATTTGATGCAAGATTAAACATAACCGGCTTATATCCATTACGAACTACAATTAACGAAATATATAGTACATCTACAACAGGACAAAGTGCAAATACTCGTATTCCAGTTGAGTGTTTGATGAATATTAAAGGTAATCTAAGTAGTCCTGTATATAGCTTTGACCTTAATTTCCCTAATCTAGAGAACAGTTTGAATGGAACTGAAGCAAATGGTTTGAATGCAGTAATATCATCAATTAGAAAAGAACCTGAAAACATGACACAACAAGTAATTAGTTT
>CAIVPY010000609.1 GCA_903907885.1 uncultured Bacteroidota bacterium | reverse complement strand
CTTACCTATAACGGTTCTCGGCTATACGTCAGGTTTTTTACGGATTTGAAACACTAAATTAAAATATATGATACAAGTAATTGAAATGACACACTCTGAAAAAGTAGAGATGTATCAAATGGTAGAAAAAAGTAGATTGATAGAAATGCTGATAGAGGCAAACAATGTTATTAACCGACTAACGGAAGTAAAAAACTTGCGTATAGCCGATGTTAGTGGTTCGTTGCCCTGCCACCATAACTATATTCAGAAAGATACTTATTGGAAAAGCTGTACCCATTGTGGAATGATAACACCATTAGGGCAATGACCACTAACGGTTGGGTGTATGAGAAGGTTTGCTTGTAGAAACTTTCAAATTACCAACAACTTTATAGCAAACTTTCTTATACACCTTGTTATGTGTAGGTGTGGTTAATTAAGGTAGAAATATTCATTCGGAGAACTGAACAAAAATTTTAAAAGAAAAAGAAGGTTGCGTTTTTTAAATTTGAATATTTATATATAAACATATTATGAGTAAAGAAATAAGACAGATGATTGATAAAGTTAAAAACTTTAATCAATTTATAAATGAAAACTATGCTGATTTTAATAGTATTTTTAACACTATTAAAACATATATTGATTTTACTTTAAATTCAGATATTCAAATTAATGAATATGTTCCAAATACACATATTGCGGAAAGATTTAAAGAAGTCTTACAAGCGTGTGAAAAAGAAAATATGTATCCAGAAATTTATCATAATATAACCGTTGGTGGATATGATAGTGTTGGTGATAAATCTAAATTTGATTATATTGATGGGTTTTATTATAATAAAGAAAAAATGAAAATTTCTTTTATTGATTATATTGATGACTATTTTAATTTAGAAAGACTTAAAAACAAAGGTATTGAAGAAATACATAACACATATCAAAAACTTCGTGATAAAAAAGATATCATTAGAAATAACTTAATGTTAATTGACACAAGAATACCACATGAGTATAATATGAAACATAAACAAAATAACGATTTGAAATCAGATAAAATTAGAATTGTTAACAAACGTAAAAAATAAGTGGGTGGGGTTTTCTTTTAAAATTTTCAACCGAAATGTTGATTAGAAGAATGAATGGAACACTTACACATAACTACTATATATCAACAAGTACTTATAACCACTTGATAATTAACGATTTTCAATATGAAAAAGATAGATTATTGCGAAATTTGTAAACAAAAACTGAAGTATTTTAATTATTCTGAAAATACGAGCAGAATATATTTGTTTTATATTTCAGAATTTTTGGATGAAACAGCTAAAATTTGTCCTAGTAAGTTAATTTCAAAAAACTTCCAAGATTATTTAAATGGTTATCATTTTTCATCAATATCACAACAAAATCAAATAATTAACTCAATTCGTTTTTTATATAAATTTGGTGTTGGAAGAAAATACGATAAAGTTTCATTTGAACGCCCAAGATCTGAAAAGAAACTACCAAAAATAATAGAACAAAAACACTTATTAAAACAAATAGAACAAATTGACAACCTAAAACATAAGGCGATAATATCTTTAGCCTATTCAGTTGGTTTACGAGTTTCTGAGGTTATTAATCTTAAAATAACTGACATTGATTCTAAACGTATGATTGTATCTATTAATAACGCAAAAGGAAGAAAGGATCGAATT
>CAIVPY010000608.1 GCA_903907885.1 uncultured Bacteroidota bacterium | reverse complement strand
TCTTATAGGATTGTTAGCCTCATGTTCAAAAAATATCGAAACAAACAAAGAAAATGTCACGACTAACAAAAACGTGACAACTATGAATGAATTAATAGCACCAGCAAACTTCAATTGGCAAATGTCGAGAGAAGTTACATTTAATGTAAGTGTGAGTGATTCGAAATTTCAAGATGCCATTCATATGATATCTATTTATGATGCCAACCCGGTTTTGGGCGGTAAATTGCTTTCAAGAGGTTCGGCTAGTTTAACCAAGTCTTTTATTTCTAAAGTAAATTTGTCAAATACTATTAAAAAGGTATTTATACAAAATACAGCTCCTGATAACTCTATATTCGATCAAGAAATCGCTGTAAATTTTACTAATATATCTATTGATTTAGGAGCGGTAAAACTAGGCAAAACTTTTCTAGGAAAAACGGCAAGCCCTGATTGCAACAGTGGTTGCACTCAAACCATTACTTCAAATAATACCAATATTAATGTGAGTAGTGGCAATGTAATATGTGTAACTGGAAGTAATATTACAGTTGGGTTTAATGCAAATGGTGGAACAATTAGAATTTGTGGAAGTAATGTTACTGTGCAAAATGCAAACTTAAATAGCGGTACAGCTTTAATTGTTACCAGCTCCGGTTCGGCTACTTTTAGTAACCTTAATATGAATGGCTCTTCGTCAACTTTAGAGAATTGGGGTACGATAAGAATCAACAATTCATTTTCTCCTGGAGGAGCAGTTACGAACAATGGTAATATTACTACAACAGGTGATTATAGTTTAAACACTCAATCATCAACAACAAATAATGGAACTATTAATGTAAATCAGTCTGTTAATATTGATGGAAACACCACTTTGTCAAATAATGGGACATTTAATGTTACTCAATCATTTCAGGTAAATGGAACTGGTGTGTTTGTAAATAATTGCAAACTAATAGTTGGCAACGATTACCAAAATAATGGTACCACACGTAATTACAGTTACATTTCAGTAGGCGATGAAACACAAGTGAATGGAGGCTCTGAATTAGGAATGTATAATGGTGCAATGTTTAAAACCTATGACATGACCATCAATGGAGATGTAAAAGGATATGTTGCTACATCGTTAGTTAAAGTAATTCATAATACTAGAATCAATGGTGGTGGTAAAGTCTTAAACTATATACAATACTGCGATGCCAATGGTATTGAAACAAATAATGGTACAATAGGAAGTGGTGCTACTCAAGGTTGTTCACTATATATACCTACTACAGCCTGTAATCCAGAGGGAAACAATGGCTCATCAATGGTAACAGATACAGATGGCGATGGCGTAGCGGATAATATAGATGAATACCCAACCGATGCTACCAAAGCATACAACAACTATTACCCATCTGTTGGAGATTATGCAACCCTAGCATTTGAAGATATGTGGCCTAGCAAAGGCGATTACGATATGAATGATGTGGTTATGAAATATAAGTATAATGTGATTACAAATGCAGGTAATGATGTGGTGCAAGTGGTAGGTAATTATACTTTGGTTGCCAATGGTGCATCGTTTGAAAATGGCTTTGGAGTTGAATTTCCGATACTGCGGTCAAAAGCAACAAGTTTAACAGGTGGCACTTTAGAGTCGGGTCAAACTAAAGCTGTAGTTACATTGTTTAATAACACTCGTAGAGAAATGGATATGTGGAACACCATTCCCGGAACTCCAACCTCTAATACGGTAAATTATACAATTAGCTTCAATGTTTCGGCTGGTACAAGTTTGAGTTCATTTGGTTTAGGTTCTTACAATCCATTTATATGGAATAATACATCAGGATATGGCCGAGGATATGAAATACACTTACCATACAAAACACCAACTTCGTTAGCTAATACAGCACTATTTGGTACAATTAATGATAATTCAAGTGGAGCAAATACATATATCTCAAAAGAAAATAATTTACCTTGGGCTATTGATGTACCAGTAACATTCAATTATCCAATTGAAAGAGCAGACATTACAACAGCGCATTTAAAATTTGCCTCTTGGGTACAATCAGGAGGAACTCAATACCAAGATTGGTATAGCAACCAAACTGGATACAGAAACGCTGCAAAAATATATTAATAATCAATTCAATAAATTTACAAAAAGCCGTGATGAATTATTCATCACGGCTTTTTGTAAATTTATTGTATAAGAGACCGATTCATTTACATTATCCCTAATTCTTTTTTCAAGAATCTACCTGTGTGGCTGCGGGGTTCTTTGCATATTTCTTCGGGTGTGCCGGTGCATAATACTTCGCCACCATATTTGCCTCCTTCTGATCCAATATCTATTACATGGTCTGCAACTTTAACCATATCCAAATTATGCTCAATCACCAATACGCTGTTACCTTTATCAACTAACTTTTGTAATACACCTAACAAAACCCTCACATCTTCAAAATGTAATCCCGTTGTAGGTTCGTCAAGTATATAAAATGTATTTCCTGTATCTCGTTTGCTAAGTTCGGTAGCCAATTTCACACGTTGTGCTTCACCTCCGCTTAGTGTGGTGCTTTGTTGCCCTAAAGTAATATAGCCTAAACCGACATCACGAAGTGCTTCTATTTTTCGATTGATAAAAGGAATATGTTCAAAGAAAGGAACGGCTTCTTCAATGCTCATATTCAACACATCGTTAATGCTTTTTGCTTTGTAGCGTATTTCTAAAGTTTCTCTATTGTATCTTCTACCATCGCAGGTTTCACACTTAACATACACATCAGGTAAAAAATTCATTTCGATGCTTCGCATACCAGCTCCTTGGCAGGTTTCGCACCTACCACCTTTTACGTTAAACGAAAACCTTCCAGGTTTATAGCCTCTTATCTTAGATTCAGGTAAACTGGCAAATAGGTTTCTTATGTCGCCAAAAACCTCAACATAAGTAGCAGGATTGCTTCGAGGAGTTCTTCCAATTGGACTTTGGTCTATTTCTATAACTTTATCAATATTTTCAATACCTTTAAATTCTTTGTATGCCAATGGTTTTTGATGTGAATTATAAAAATGTTGACGTAAAATCGGATAAAGGGTTTCATTAATCAAAGTTGATTTTCCGCTACCGCTAACTCCTGTTACACAAATAAATTTACCTAATGGAAATTCAACATTTATGTCTTTTAAATTGTTTCCAGTTGCACCTTTAAGAATAAGTTTCTTTCCATTACCCTTTCTGCGTTTTTTGGGGACTTCAATTTCTTTTTTTCCATTTAAGTATTTTGCAGTAATCGAATCAGATTTCATCAACTCTTCTAAAGTACCTTGTGCTGCAATATGCCCACCATGCACACCTGCACCAAATCCAATATCCAAAATAAAATCACTTTCGGTAATCATGTCTTTGTCGTGCTCAACCACAATAACACTATTTCCCACATCACGCAATTCTTTCAATGAATTTATTAGTCTGTTATTATCACGTTGATGCAAACCAATACTTGGTTCATCCAAAATGTATAAAACCCCAACCAACTGAGAGCCAATTTGAGTAGCCAATCTGATACGTTGCGCTTCGCCACCACTCAATGTTCTGGCGGGAGAATTTAATGTTAAATAGTCTATGCCAACACCCACTAAAAATTTGATACGTGTACGGATTTCTTTTAAAATTTCGGAGGCAATAATGAGCTGTTTGCTATCTAACAAATCTTCAGCCTTTTCAAACCAAAGACCTAAAGTCGATATTTCCATTTGTGCTAAATTGGCAATATTTTTATCACCTATTTTGTAATGCAAACTTTCTTTTTTCAATCTTCCACCATTGCATTCAGGGCAGGTTTCAATGTTCATGAATTCTTCAGCCCAACGAGCAACAGAATCGGCACTTTTTTCGTGATAATGGCGAGAAATAAATGGAATTAATCCTTCCCATTTGCTATTAAAATTTTGGGTGTAACCACTTGCATATTCATAAGGAATATTCAAAGGCTCATCGCTTCCGTGTAAGATAACATCTATTCCTTCGCGGCTAATTTTTTCTATTGGGTCTGCAAAACTGAATTTATATTTTTTAGCAATCTCTCGCAATTGTAAGAAAGTCCAATTTTCACGGGCCTCGCCCAAAGGAACAATAGCACCTTTGTTAATGCTTAATTTTTTATCAGGAATAATATTTATTTCATCAATGCTATTGATAACACCTAATCCATCACACTTAGGACAAGCACCATAAGGCGAGTTGAACGAAAAAGTATTTGGTTGTGCTTCGTCATAACTAATTCCACTTTTTGGGTCCATTAAAAACTTACTGAAATGATAGGCTTTGATTAAATCATTATCTAACAACACAAGCGTCCCTTTGCCCATTTTCAAAGCACTCTTCACACTTTCTCCAATCCTGAAACGGGCATCTTTCTTGGGCTCTATTCTATCAATCAAAACTTCAATGTCGTGTATTTTGTAACGGTCGGCTTGCATCTTGGGAGTGATATCAACAACATCTCCATCAAGCCTCACTTTTGTAAAACCTTGTTTGCGAATTTGCTCAAATAATTCGCGGTAATGTCCTTTTCTTCCTTTAACCAAAGGTGCTAAAATGCTTATTTTTTTATTTTCAAATTGTGTGATGATGCTTGATATGATTTGCTCTTCAGTCATTTTAATCATTTTCTCGCCACTTTCATAACTATAAGCATCCGCAGCACGAGCAAAAAGCAATCGAAGAAAATCGTATATTTCTGTTATTGTTCCAACAGTTGAGCGAGGGTTTTTATTAACCGTTTTTTGTTCGATAGAAATAACAGGCGAAAGCCCATTTATTTTATCTACATCAGGTCGTTCCATGTTGCCAATAAACTGACGGGCATAAGCACTAAAACT
Source organism: uncultured Bacteroidota bacterium (assembly GCA_903907885.1). GTDB lineage: Bacteria > Bacteroidota > Bacteroidia > UKL13-3 > UKL13-3 > RGVD01. Next base: position 2,151 of record CAIVPY010000608.1, on the reverse strand, counting down.
CTCCATATACCTTCGTTGGCCTTCGGCAAAAATGGTATCAAAGGCCAGAGATGATTTGCCGCTTCCACTTAATCCGGTAATGCATACTAATTTATTACGTGGAATATTGACATCTATATTTTTAAGGTTGTGCTCTCGAGCACCCAATATTTCAATATACTCATCTTCAAGGGCTGATTTGTCATTTGTATCTTCTATGATTATTGATTCGCTCATTAGTAAACTTTAACCCTAATAATTAGTAGGGATTTTTATTTTTACAATAATGCAAAAATTAATTGGTCTTTAGATGTTTAATAGTTTTAAGAAGTTAGAAAAATTAGTTTATACATCAATCTATATTTTTTACATCTAGATAATGCATAGTAATTTTTGAAAGGTTAAAATATTGAGTGCCACTAACATTTCATTACATTTACAGACTCTTTGAAATGGTTTTCAGAGAAAAGAAATATAGAATTAGTTTGATTGCCCTTCTTTAAGTTTTTCCGAATTTTCAGCTATTTGTAGTTTGTCGATAAACTCTTGAATATCACCTGCAATCACATCTGGGAGATTATATTTTGTTAAACCTATTCTATGGTCAGTTACTCTTGCTTGAGGGTAATTGTATGTTCGGATTTTGGCAGACCTATCACCAGTAGATACCATTGTTTTGCGTTTACTTGCAATACCATCATTATGTTTTTGTAATTCAATTTCATAAAGTTTTGTTCTTAGCATTTGCATAGCTCTATTTCGATTACCTAGCTGGTTTCGTTCCACTTGACAAACAACAACTATACCTGAAGGCTTATGAGTTAGCATAACTTTACTTTCAACTTTATTTACATTTTGACCACCGGCACCACCACTTCTTGCTGTTTGCATTTCAATATCAGCAGGATTGATTTCTACATCTACCTCTTCGGCTTCTGGAAGCACAACAACGGATGCTGCTGATGTGTGAACTCTACCTTGAGCTTCGGTATCAGGTACTCGCTGAACACGATGAACGCCACTTTCGTATTTTAACACCCCATATACACCTTCACCAGTAACTTCCATCACAATCTCTTTAAATCCTCCAACAGTACCATCAGTAAAATCAATTACTTCGGTTTTCCAACCACGTTTATCGCAATACCTTTCATACATTCTAAACAATTCACCAGCAAATAAACTAGCTTCATCACCACCCGTGCCACCTCGAATTTCAACTACAGCATTCTTATCATCTTCAGGGTCTTTTGGTATAAGTAATATTCTAACTTCTTCTTCAAGTGGGGCAATTTTAGGTTCTAATTCATCCAGTTCGGCTTTTGCCATTTCGCGCAAATCGGCATCCTTTTCGTTTTTAAGAATATCCTTAGATGTTTCAATATTTCCAATTAGGTTTTTGTATTCAAAATATTTGTTAACTAAAGGCTGTAAACTCTTATACTCACGATTCATTTGAGTATAGCGTTTCATGTCAGCCAAAATATCTGGCTGAGAAAGCATGTCTTCTACTTGTTTCGATCGTTGGTAAATAGCCTCTAATTTGTCTAACATTTTATCGTTTTTTGAGGCGCAAAGATAGATTTTATTTATTAAGAAGACTAAAGTAGAATTCTAAAGTTGAATTTAAACCAAACTCGAACATTGAGTCTTTCGTTAGCAATTGTAGTATATTTTACAAAACGTTTGTCAAATGAAATCAAGCAGTAATATTTTGACTTTATTTTTACGAAGTTGTTTGTTGTTTTAACTATGTTGTTCGCATTTTATAAATAAGAACATTGCAATGTGCATTTCGAAGCACCGCCTCTGCTACACTACCCATCAGAAGTCTATCTAACCCTTTACGTCCATGAGAGCCCATAATAATTAAATCTATATCGGTTTTTCTTGCAATGCTTACAATGGTATCTGAAATATTATTTGTGTCCACCATTTCACAATATATTTCAATATTAGGGTTATCAAATTTTAGTTTATCTACTAAAGCTAATAGTTTTTTGTTTGTTTCATCTCTTTCATTATCAATTATATCTTCAGATATGAGAGGATATACTCCATTCATATTCCAATCGTAATAATTCATTTTGGGTAATACATGAAATAAGTGCAACTCTGATAGATTTTTTTCGGCTAATAACAGAGCATATTTTAAGGCTTCGTTAGCATATT
>CAIVPY010000607.1 GCA_903907885.1 uncultured Bacteroidota bacterium | reverse complement strand
ATGACCGCTAGCAGCAACAATATAGGCAAATTCAATTACATATATTTAGAGGCTGGTACAGGAAAAGACATCAACTTAAAATTATTGGGAGAATTAATATTTGATGTGAATGCAGGCATGTTTCTTTCAACAGAAAATATGTTATTTGCCGATTACAAGCATTTCAATGGAAACCAAACCATGTTTTTGCATAACCCTAAAAACCTAAATGCTACAGGTGAAGAAACAAGGGTTAGGTTAACTGGATTTCACGCCTTGAACTATTATCAATTTACTACCAACGATAAGTTCATTGAAGCACATGCCATGCAAAATTTTAGAGGTTTTTTAATTGGCAAATTGCCATTACTACGTAAGATTCATGCCAACGAAGTGGCGGGGGTAAATTTTCTTTACACACCCAATCTTACTTATAACGAAATGTATTTTGGCTTAAGCAATATCTTAACTTTCTTGCGGGTAGATGCAGGAAAAGTAACATCCAATGGAGGTAACAACGATTGGTTCTTACGTTTTGGAATAGATATGGAGTTTTAAAAAAAGCCGATTCAATTATTGAATCGGCTTTAATTTTTGATTTTATTTAATCTACTTTTCTACTAGTATCTGTACATTTCAGCTTTATATGGTCCTTCTACTTTCACACCAATGTAAGCGGCTTGCTCATCACTTAGTTTAGTTAGCGTAGCACCAATATGTGATAAATGCAAGAAAGCTACTTTTTCGTCTAAATGTTTAGGCAAAACGTACACTTTGTTCTCGTAATTAGCGCTGTTATTCCATAATTCTATTTGAGCTAAAGTTTGGTTTGAGAATGAATTACTCATTACAAAACTTGGGTGCCCCATAGCGCATCCTAAGTTTACTAAACGACCTTCGGCTAAAATAATTACTTCATTGCCATTAACATTATAAATATCAACTTGAGGTTTAATTGTATTTTTAGTTGATCCGAAATTTTTATTTAACCATGCCATATCAATTTCATTATCGAAATGACCAATGTTGCAAACGATTGATTTGTCGCGCATGGCTTTAAAATGACGATCGGTAATAATATTTACGTTACCTGTAGCTGTAACAAAAATATTTGCTCGTCCACAAGCTTCTTCCATAGTAACTACTTCAAAACCATCCATTGCAGCTTGTAAAGCACAAATTGGATCAATTTCGGTAACCAATACTCGGGCACCTGCACCACGTAAAGATTCGGCTGAACCTTTTCCAACATCACCATAACCAGCAACCACAGCTACTTTACCAGCCATCATAATGTCAGTCGCTCTACGTATAGCGTCAACCAAACTTTCTTTACAACCATATTTGTTATCAAATTTAGATTTAGTTACAGAATCGTTTACATTGATAGCAGGCATTAACAAAGTACCTTTTTTCATACGCTCATACAAACGGTGAACACCAGTTGTAGTTTCTTCTGATAAACCTTTGATATCATTAGCCATTTCAGGGTAACGGTCGAAAACCATATTGGTTAAATCTCCACCATCATCTAAAATCATATTAAGGGCTTTACCACCTTCAAAGGCAGATAAAGTTTGCTCAATACACCAGTCAAACTCTTCTTCGTTTTGACCTTTCCATGCATAAACAGGGATACCAGCAGCAGCAATAGCAGCAGCAGCGTGATCTTGAGTAGAGAAAATATTACATGAACTCCATGTAACTTCTGCTCCTAAGTGTTTTAATGTTTCGATTAAAACGGCTGTTTGAATAGTCATGTGTAAGCATCCGGCAATACGCGCACCTTTAAGGGGTTGTTGCGGGCCATATTCTTTACGAATTGACATTAATCCTGGCATTTCTGCTTCAGCCAAACGGATTTCTTTGCGGCCCCACTCGGCCAGCGAAATGTCCTTAACTTTGTAAGGTACTGTGGTTTTTGATGTTGTTGACATATTTTATTTTAGTTAAATACACTGCAAAAGTATAAAGTATCACCTATTTATAAAATTTTTTTATTGATTGCCATTTCAATCTTACATTTGCAAGACAGACAAAATGCCATTTATTCATGAATGGCTTAATGCTTGTAAATTATAAACCGAATTAAAACTGATAATAATTATGTATCCAGAAATGTTAGTAGCGCCTATGCGCCAACAATTAGAAAGTGTAGGCTTCAAGAGTTTAATGACTCCTTCAGATGTTGAAACTGAGATGAATAATGCAGAAGGCACCAAGCTTTTGGTATTCAACTCTGTGTGTGGATGTGCTGCTGGTACAGCGCGTCCAGGTGTGATGAAAGCTGTTCAAGAAGCTTCTAAAAAACCTAGTAGCCTTGTTACAGTATTTGCTGGTCAAGAAGCCGAAGCTGTAGCAAAAGCACGTGAGTTTACTGCTCCTTTTCCTCCTTCAAGCCCAAGCATTGCTTTGTATAAAAATGGCGAATTGGTTCATTTTATCGAACGCCACAATATTGAAGGTCGCTCTGCTGAAATGATTGCTGAAAACCTTAAAGCTGCTTTTGATGAATTCTGCTAATCGTAGAAACTAATTTTAACAACAAAGGCTATCCAATTGGGTAGCCTTTGTTGTTAATTATTACATCGTAAATTTGAATCATTTGGTGCTTCAAAACATATAAGCTAGACGTAATCCAAAGTTACTAGTCACTACTAACTTCTCATGTTATCAAACTGAAGAGGTAATTCAAAATCTTGTGTTCTCAGCTTGCCAATGGTTTCTTGCAAATCATCTATTTTTTTGCCAGTCACACGCACTTGGTCATCCATAATGCTGGCTTGAACTTTAAGGCCAGTTGTTTTAATGTAATTAACCACTTTCTTAGCTACTTCTTTATCCAATCCCTCCTTAACAGGAATATCTAAAAGCATCAATTTGCCACTTGGTCTTGATTCTTTGCTTAAGTCTAAAGAGCGAACATCCAATTGTTGTTTACTCATTTTGCCCAAAATAATATCAACCATGCTTTGCAATGCCATGTCTTGTGTGGCTTGCAGTTTAATCATTTTGCTTTTTTTGTCTAACTCAATTTCACACTCCGAATCTTTCAAATCATATCGGGTTATCAATTCTTTTTTTGCTGTATTTATGGCATTGTCCAACAATTGCAGGTCTAGTTTGTTTACTATATCGAAACTTGGCATATATGTAAAAGATTATGTTTAAGAATATTTTTAGGATTAAATTATCTAATTTCGACTACAAAATAAATCGTTTATGAGGAAAATAATAATTATTATTTTTGCTTGTCAGTTTTTGCTGAGTGCTTGCGATGAGAAAACAAACACCCAAATAATCGCTGAGCCATCAACTACCAACTTGACAATTAAAATTAATTATACCTACAAAGGCCAAGCCCTTGAATTGAATGATAAAAGCTATGTCAATAAAGCACTCGACACTTTTTCCATCAGTAATTTTGTTCATTACTTAAGCAATGTAACGCTTACCAATTCCAAGAACGAAAAGTATAATCTAGGAAACTACAACCTAAGCTATGCCGAATATCCAAGCACCAACACCATTACCTTACAAGGAGTAAAAATGGACAATTGGAAAAACATGTCTTTCCTCCTAGGTGTAGATACTGTTCGCAATCACACAGGAGCGCAAACAGGCGATTTAAGTCCAAGCAAATCTATGTATTGGAACTGGAATACAGGTTATATTTTTGTTAGGTTCAAAGGGAAATTGTCCAATGGAAACAATATTGGTTTGGATGTTGGAGGTGATGATAATTTGGTTTCACAATCTTTTGATTTGAGTAGCTATAATTTGAATAAATCGAATGTAACTATAACCATTGAAATGGATTTAAATGAAATGTTTGAAAACCCTCAAACCTACAATTTTAAAGTAGATGCCACCTCTATTCACACCAACACACAGCCTGAGGCGACTAAGATAAAAGCCAATATGGTTGATATTGCTAAAATTGTATCCGTTCAATAAAACTATGAAGAGCAGAATTGTATTAGCATCCTTTTTTTTAGCCATCGTATTAGCGATTTCTTGTTCTAAAGATGCTAAGATTGATGGTTCAAACAATACCAATGATGGTTCATATACTTTTACTTTTCCTGATAAAACTTGGGAGATGTTTCCAGTGCCTGCTGATAACCCAAGCACTTTGGCGGGTGTTGAATTGGGACGTAAGTTGTTTTACGATCCTATACTTTCGATAGATAATACCTTGGCATGTGCAAGCTGTCACAAAGCACAATATTCTTTTGGTGATAATACCCCACTAAGCAATGGAGTGAGTGGTTTGATAGGCAAACGCAATGCCATGCCATTGTTTAATTTGGCTTGGGCCGATGCCACACCTAGCCCACATAAATATACATGGAATGGAGGTGCAACCTCTATCGAAAGACAAATATTAGCACCTGTTACTTTGCCTTTTGAAATGGGCTCAAACCTTGATACTGTCGTGGCAAAATTGCAAAGACACCCTATCTATCCAGCTATGTTTTTTAAAACCTTTGGCAATTCTGTTATTGACATAAACAATGTAACTTACGCTATTGCTCAATTTGAGCGTACGCTTATTAGCTATAATTCTCCTTTTGATAGAATGATTCGCAAAGAAATTCCCATGCCACAAGAAGTGGCAAATGGATACGCTCATTTTCAGTCGGGTGGGGCAGGGGATTGCGGACATTGCCACATCAATGGAAATTTGTTTACGGATTATAGTTTTCAAAACAATGGATTGAGTGAGCTGCCTGATTCTGGCTTAGCGGCAATCACAGGCAAAAGCTATGATATTGGTAGATTTAAAGTGCCTTCTCTTCGTAATTTGCTTTTTACTGCACCTTATATGCACGATGGAAGCATGAAAACTATACTTGATGTAATAGAATTTTATAACGCTAGTACTAAAATTACTGTTACCACCTCTGAGTTTATTACAAAGCATAAACCATTGGGATTGCAATTAACAGCCAAACAAAAAGGTGAATTGTATGCATTTTTACTTTCATTAACTGATTCAAGTTTTATTTCAAATACTGAGTTTCATAAGCCTTAATTACAATTGACTGCTGTCTTCATGCTGTCAACAAGGTTAGGAATAAGTATAGATAGAAGTACAACTGCGATTGTAAACAATCAACTGTATTGTATTTGTTTTTTTTAGTTTGTATTTGAGTCGATCGAAAATAATTAGAGAAATCCATCGAGAAGGTATCGAACCTAGCCGAGATATACGAAAACAGTGACTTAGCAACTAAAAGTCGAATATTAAGTTCGACTTTCCCCGAAAAGTTCAGTTTTGATGGAAAAAAATTTCGAACCCAAAAAATTAACGAGTTGCTTCGCCAAACTCTCAATATTGACAAGGGTTTCAAAGGAGCAAAAAAAAGACAACTCTCAAAAAAATTGGAGTTGTCCTGTGTGGTGGAGCTGGAGGGATTCGAACCCTCGTCCGGAGATGGAAACATTATGCCTTCTACATGTTTATTAAGGCATTAATTTTCTAAATAAGTCAGGTTGCCCTTCGTACCAAACTTATTTATATCTTATTTATACTCTATAAGGCCATAAGCATACCCCACAAAGGTTTGGTTTTGATGATGCCTCTGATGTAACACGAAACAAAACTTAACATGTTACGAGACAATGGCATTTGCTTAATCCCAGATTAAGCAGCCATAGCGAAGTTAGACTCGCCAGATAAAATTTTGAGCGTTGATATTTACGAGCCAATTACCCAATGCTCGACATGCTAACATAACCCTTGCACATCCCGTCAATACCGGTCAGCCCCAGTGTTTTTATTAATTATCAATTACGAATTAAAAATTAAGAATGAATGCTAACTATTGAATTTATTTAATTCGTAATTCTTAATTAATAATTCCTAATTGAACTACTCCATTTCAATTAATACCTGATTTTTTTCCACAGCTTGTTTCACCTGCACATTTACTTTTTTTACTACCCCATCACCAGCTGCTTTGATATTGTTTTCCATTTTCATGGCCTCAAGCACCAATAGACTATCTCCCTTTTTGATGCTGTCGCCTTCTTTTACCAATACATTCAATACTAAGCCAGGCATAGGTGCTTTAAGCAAATTCATTTTGCTTCCAAGCATTTTGTCCATTCCCAATTGCTTTAGCAAAGCATCGTATTTGTCTTTAATTTCAACTTGTTGCTTTTTACCATCTACCACCACACTCATGTTTTTGCCACTTTCGTCTTTTTGCAAAAGTTCAATCGTATGCGATGCATCACCTAGTATCACGTGATATTTGTTTTTGTCCAATTTCACCACATCTGCTTGTTGGTGCACCCCGTTAATTAGCACTTCGCCCGCTTTTGTATCAAACAAAAACTCTTTACCGTTTATATTAATGTTGAGCATACTAAATAGTGTTTATCAAAAAAATGGTTTTATTGCAATCGAAATAATTCAAGATGTTAAAAAATACCACCTTATCCTTACTCGCCATCACCACCATTTTGGCCTGCAATGTTACTAAAAAGAAAGCGGATACGAAAATAACTGATAATATTAACTTGGGTGAAGTGCAAGTGAAGGCCGAACGCAAAGAGCCTGAACTTCAATACCAAGCCACTGAAACCAAATTGAACGATTTGATTCATACCCGACTAGAGGTGTCATTTGATTATAAAAATCAGCATTTATTAGGCAAAGCCAATCTAAGTTTTAAACCACATTTTTACACTACAAATGTGCTTGATTTGGATGCCAAAGCCATGCAAATTGAAAGGGTAGGATTGTTGTTAGCAAAGGATACTTTGAGTTTGAACTATACTTATGCAGCAGATAAATTGCATATCACATTAGATAAAAACTATACCCGAAATGATTTGTATAAAGTATTTATTCAATATATAGCCAAACCAAATGAAGTTAGCCAAAAAGGTAGCGCGGCCATAAGCGATGCCAAAGGTTTGTATTTTATAAATCCTAATCACGAAATACCCAATAAACCTCGTCAAATATGGACGCAAGGCGAAACCCAGAGCAATAGCTGCTGGTTTCCCACCATTGATGTACCAAACGAAAAACATAGCCAAGAAATCTTTATAACAGCTGATGCCAATGATGTTACACTTAGTAATGGAGATCTGATTTACTCAAAGCAAAACAAAAACGGTACACACACTGATTATTGGAAGCAAGACAAACCGCATGCAGTATACCTAACCATGATGACAGTGGGCGAGTTTGCAATCGTGAAAGACAAGTGGCGCGATACCATGGAAGTAAATTATTATGTTGAAAAAGATTTTGCTCCTTACGCTAAAATGATATTTGGAAACACGCCCGAAATGCTTGAAACTTTTAGTAAAACACTTGGGGTTGATTACCCTTGGGATAAGTTTAGTCAAGTGGTAGTGAGGGATTATGTAAGTGGTGCTATGGAAAACACATCTGCTGTATTGCATATGGAAGCCTTACAACATGATGCACGTGAGCATTTAGATGCTACTTATGAAGATGTTGTTTCGCATGAACTATTCCATCATTGGTTTGGCGATTTGGTTACGGCTGAAAGCTGGAGCAACTTGCCCTTGAATGAAAGTTTTGCCACCTATGGCGAATACATTTGGCATGAACATAAATATGGTAGGATGTATGCCGACAAAGAGTTTGAGGCCAATTTGCAAAGCTATTTAAGGTCGAAGAACAAACACAAAACCATTCCTATTCGCTACAAATACCAATCACGCGAAGATATGTTTGATTTGGTGAGTTATGCCAAAGGTGGCCGCATATTGCACATGCTTAGATATGCTTTGGGTGATGAAGCATTTTATAAATCACTACAGTTATACCTAACCCGCTTTGCATACAGGAATGCTGAAATTCACGATTTAAGAATGTGTTTTGAAGAAGTGACGGGTCGTGACTTGAATTGGTTTTTCAATCAATGGTTTTTGAAAGGAGGTCACCCTCAATTGGATGTAAAATACAATTATAGCAATAGTAACAATTCAGTGAGAATCATTGTAAAACAAAGCCAAGACTCTGCTGTGGGTTTATATACCATACCGCTTGCATTGGATGTGTATACAGGGGACAAAATCAATCGAGAGAATGTTGTTATAAGCCATAAGGCAGATACTTTTGAGTTTTCGTATGCACAGAAAATAAGCTTAACAAACCTTGATGCTGAAAAAGTTTTACTAGGAATATTACGAGAAAACAAAACGGATGCTGAATACCTATTTCAGTTGCAACATGCAGAAAATTTTATTGATAAGAAGCAAGCTGTTTCGAATATAATTAATATTGGTAGATTAGATTCTGTCCAACTGATTGAAGCCATTACTTATTGTTTAAATCATTCATTTTATGGAGTAAAAGAACTTGGATTAAATCTTTTGTCAAAACAAAAACTGAGCATTAAAGAGCAATTTGAAACGCAAATCTTGGCTTTGTCAATTTATAAAGAAGAGGCTGTTATTAGATCCGGAGCTATCAATACTTTGGCCGATATCGATAAAATTAAATTTAAACCACAAATCTTAAAAGCATTAAACGATTCCGCATATAGCGTAGTTTCATCTGCTTTGTCTCAACTAGTAGATGTGGATGAAGAGGCTGCTTTGAATTTTTGTAAAGACAATGAGAATTCAAAGAGCGGCATGCTACAAGCCAATATAGCCTCTATCTATACCATGGTGGCGAAGGACAATAAGAACGCATATTTCAAAAATCAAATTGGCAAAAATGGCTACTATGGTTTTACCATTCTGAGTGCCTATGGCAAGTATTTAAGGGCTAGCAATGATGCCATCGTGTCTGAAGGTATTGATCACATTATTGATTACGTAAGCAAAGGTAATTTGGGCTATAACCAATATGCTATCAAAAATATCCTGAATGATTTAAGACAGAGTTATAATGAAAATGTAAAAGAATTGGAAAAGAACAAAGAACCTAATCCTACTAAATCCCAAGCCTATAAAGAGATTTTGGATAAACTAGAGAAGCTTGAAGCCAAACTAAAATCACTTTCTAACATCGAAGAATAACTGGTCGGAGCAAAGCACTTCCCAAGTGTTTTCTTGTTGTATGTAGGTAATCATCCTATATTTTGTAAGGTCTAGGCCTCGAGGTATCCCAATTTTAAATTCGCCTTTTACACCATTTAGATGGCGTGTATAGAAGAATTTAACCACATTGTGGTGGTGTAAAGTTTTGTTGGCATTTTCGCCACTGGTTATTTTGCTAATCAAGTCTTGTTGCACCAATGCCACATTTATCAAGCAGCTATCTAAATTACCCCAAAGGGCATAAGCCACTGTTAAACTATCTTCTCCTGGCACCATTTGCGAAGCCACTCTAACAAAATGCTTAGATGGTTTAGTTAGCGACTTTCCAATAAATCGGCCAATTTCTTTTTTTGCCATTCCTGGCCAAATCTCATTTCCGTTGCACACGGCCATAGGCGTGTATACGGCTTCTAATTTATTTTTTGCCAAATAAGTCCTTTGCCTTTTCGAAAAAACGCTATCACTTAACGGGTCTACCCATCCTGAACGATTCCAAATATCTACGTGAAAATCAATGATAGAAACTGGATTGTTGGTAGAATCTGAAAGGCGAATGAGTTCTCCCATAAATTTATCGCCCTCTGGGCAGCTGCTGCAGCCTTCTGAGGTAAAGTTCTCAATCAACACACTTGGTTGAAATTGGTTGGTATCTAAAGCAATTTGCGAAAATGAAGGCAAGGCAAATAGGCTAAAATGCAAGATAAAAATAATTTTTTTATACTTCATGTTTTAATTTTAATACTTGATGAAATTTACTTTGTTAAAGTTGCTATACAAAACAAATTTTTGTCCAAAAATAAGAAAGCCTTACATCAATGCGATAAAATTTTATCTTCGCTGCTCAAATTATGACCAACGACCAATTAAAAAATCTAAAGCTAAGAGCCGAAGCCCTGAGGAGGTATCTTTGACGTTGATACTAAATTAATTTTAATAGCCGAAGAAGAGAAACAAACGCATACTGCCATATTTTGGGACGACCCCAAGCGTGCAGAGCAAGTGCTAAAATCCATCAAACAAAAGAAAATTTGGACCGATGCCTATCAACACACCCTTGGTTTGGTAGATGATTTGGCTGTGTTATATGAATTTTTTCAAGCCAGCGAAGCCACTGAAGAAGAGGTGGAGTCTGCCTATGCCTTGGCTGTTGAATCGCTTGAAGAGTTGGAATTGAAAAACATGCTGAGTGGTGAAGAAGACCAATTGAATTGCATACTAAACATCAACTCAGGTGCGGGTGGTACCGAAAGTCAGGATTGGGCGCAGATGCTTATGCGTATGTACATCCAATATGCCGATAAGCATGGTTTTAAGGCTGAAGTAATAGATGAACAAGCAGGAGATGGTGCAGGTATTAAATCTTGCTCGATAGAGGTACATGGCGATTTTGCCTATGGTTACCTAAAGGGCGAGAATGGTGTGCATCGTTTGGTGCGTATTTCTCCTTTTGATAGCAATGCCCGCAGGCATACCAGTTTTGCTTCAGTATATTGTTACCCGATAGTTGACGAAAGCATCGAAATTGAAATCAAAGATGCAGATATCGAAATCCAAACCTCTCGTTCAGGAGGAGCAGGAGGTCAAAATGTAAACAAGGTTGAAACCAAAGTGCAGCTTACCCATAAACCAACTGGTATTGTCATTGTTTGTCAGGTGGAGCGCTCGCAGAGTGCAAACAAAGAAAGGGCTATGAAATTACTTAAATCGCAATTGTATGAACTTGAATTGCGTAAGCAAAACGAAGCCAAGGATGTGATTGAAGCAGGTAAAAAGAAAATAGAGTGGGGGAGTCAAATTCGTAATTATGTGATGCACCCTTATAAATTGGTGAAAGACTTAAGAACAGATACGGAAACAAGCAATGTGCAAGCGGTGATGGATGGCGAATTAGATATGTTTATCAAAGCATATTTGATGGAATCATCCGGGCATTAAAATAATCAAAAAATGCTCTTTCAATCACTTCTTTAGTAAAATTCTCTCAATCTATAATCTTATATAACGTCATTATTGTTATACCAATCTGCGAAAAAAAATATTTTTCTGTATTATTAATCGTTTAATTGGTGAAAGTGCTTTTCATTCTTAAGAAAAAGCAGTAAGATTGTATGTTGATATAATAGGGTAACCAAAAATTGATTTTTGAAGCTTTATATTCATCTCGTAGAATAAAAAAGTACAATGGAAACTATTACTACTGAAACGCAAATTGATAGCATACTTAAAACACTTAATAGTATATTAAATTTAGAATTTACTCAAAAGGCAACCCTGAAAGGAAATGGAGACTCTACAGATGCTATTGCTTCTAGTATAAATATTTTATCTGAACATATTCAAACTTTAATAAAAAAAGAAAAAGATAAATCTGATTTATTAAATAAATCAGAAGAAATATCGTGCACGGGTAGTTGGGTATTGGATTTGCTTAACAACCAACTTACTTGGTCTGATGAAGTATATCGTATTTTTGGCTTATTACCACAAGAGTTTACAGCTACATACGAAGCTTTTCTTGATGCTATACATCCAGAAGATAGAGCTCAGGTTGATGCGGCTTATACCAATTCTATTAAAGAAAATATAGATGGGTATGAGATTGAACATCGCTTATTTAAGAAAAATACAAATGAAATAAAATATGTTTTTGAAAAATGCAAACATGAACGAGACCACTCAGGTAAAATAATTCGCTCGGTTGGGTTTGTAAAAGATATTACCGAAAAGAAGAAAGCAGAATATGAACTAATTGAATATAAAAATAAACTTGAGCAAAAGGTAAACGAACGCACTGCCCAATTACTTATAGCCAATAATGAATTAATTGAAAAAGAATTTTTCTTAAAACAATCGCAAAATGCCGGAAAGATTGGTTCATATAAAGTTGATTTTACAAACAAATACTTTCAATCTTCAGATACTTTAGATAATATATTTGGTATAAGTAAAAACTATGTTCGTTCACTTGAGGGGTGGTTAAATTTAGTTCATCCTGACGATAAGCAAATGATGAATGATTACCTTCAAAACGAAGTATTGGGCAAAGGAAAAAAGTTTGATAAAGAATATAGAATATTAAAAGCAAATAATAAGCAATTGGTATGGGTGCATGGGCTTGGCGATGTAATGTTTGATAATAAAGGCATCATTACCGAAATGATAGGTACCATACAAGACATAACCATAAATAAAATATCGCATAAACAACTTGTTGAAGGCCACGAAAAACTACTAAAACTTACCGACAAAGTATCGGCTGCTATCTTTCAATTCGAGGTAGACAAAGAAGGCAACATGTCGTTTCCGTTTATGAGCAAAGGAATCGAGCAATTAACGCCTGGTTTAACATCCCAACAAATAATGAAAGACGCTTCGCTTGCCTTTGAAAGAGCGCATCCCGAAGATTTGCAGTCCTTGCTTTCAGATATTGAAGTATCGAAACAAAATTTGAGCGACTGGCAAGCCGAATACAGAGTAATAGCTCCTGAAGGTGAAATTAGATGGTTTAAAGGAAGAGCGCATCCTGAAACAGGGGAGAACGGAAAGGTAGTTTGGTATGGATACCTTGAAGATGTAACCGAAAGAAAATCATCAGAAGAAGAACTGATAAGACTATCATCCATTTTAGAAGCCACATCCGATTATGTGGGTATTGTATCACTAACTCAACAGGCAGTTTATCTTAATAAAGCTGGTCGGAAAGTTTTTGGATGCGGAGAAACGGAGGATATTTCAAAATATAAAATGTCTGATTTTTCACCCACATGGACAAATGAACTCATTGAAAAAGAAGCCATACCGAATGTGCTAAAAAAAGGGAAATGGTTGGGAGAAACGGCAAAGCTTTCAAAGAATGGATTTGAAATACCTGTGTCGCAAGTGATTATTATGCATAAAAATAATATTGGCGAACCTCAATATTTCTCAACTATTTGTAGAGATATTTCTGACCGCAAACTAGCTGAAACAGCATTGTTAGACACCCAACAACGCTACAAAAATTTGTTGGATAATATGAATGATGGGTTTATTATGGACGACCTATCTGGAAAAGTAATATTTGCCAATAGTATTTTTTTAAAAATATTTGGGTTAGAATTCGAAGATATTGGAAAAATGCTTCTTGAAGATTACATAGCTCCTAAATACCAAAATATAATAAGAGAGAGACATACACGAAGAATAAAAGGTGAGAGGGTATCTAACTTTTTTGAATACCAAGGAATAAAAAAAGATGGCACTATAATTTGGGTGGAAGATCATACAAGCGAAATAATAGAAAATGGAATTATTGTTGGCACTCAATCCATCATTCGTGATATAACTGAAAGAAAAGTACATAAAGAAAAATTAGAACATCAAAACAAGGAACTTCGCAAAGCCAATAGCGAGCTAGATCGTTTTGTTTATAGTGCCTCTCACGATTTGCGGGCTCCTCTAAAATCTATGTTAGGTCTTATTGCTATCACACAAGAAAACAATGCACCTAATACCGAACAATTTCTTCAGCTTGAGATGCTAAACAAAAGTGTTGTGAAGCTTGATAATTTTATCGAAGATATATTACACTACTCACGCAATAGCCGAACCGAAATTGTGAAAGAAGAGATTGAATTTGCGGAAATGATAAATGAAATAAGAGCTAGTCATCATTTTATGGATGGTTCAATCGATTTGCAAATGTCTGTAGAAATTCGCAATCATGAAAAATTTTTTTCGGATAATAGAAGGGTAAATGTGATTCTGAATAATTTAATTTCAAACGCTATCAAATACCAAGACAATACCAAAAACGGGAAATCGTTTGTAAGAATAGATGTTGATTGTTTGAGCGATAAAGCCATTATAATTGTTGAAGATAATGGTATAGGCATAGCCGAAAACGATATAGACAAAGTGTTTGAAATGTTTTATCGTGCCACCAAATTATCATCGGGATCGGGTTTGGGATTGTATATTATAAAAGAAACTGTTGAAAAACTTAATGGCAAAATTACGATCGAAACCGAATTGAGCAAAGGAACAAAACTGACTATTGAAATACCCAATCAAAAAAATTAAATAAAATGACAATGAAACACGCATTATTAATTGATGATAACGAAGTTGATAATTATGTCTCTAAACACATTATCACTAGAAGTAAATTGGTTGAAAAAATTTCAGTGGCAAGCTCTGCTATCGAAGCACTTGAATTTTTAAATTCATTACTAGCTAATTCAAATGATTTTCCAAATATAATCTTGCTTGATATAAGGATGCCGGAAATGGATGGTTTTGAATTTTTAGACGAGTTTATGAAATTCCCAATAGCTATAATAAAAGGATGTAGCATTATCATGCTTTCGTCTTCAAATGATCAATCTGACATCGAAAAAGCAAATACATATAAATTAGTGAAAGGCTATTTAAACAAACCTTTGGATATTACCTTGTTTGTAGATTTGGTAAATACAAATGTCCAAAATAGTTAATTTGTTAAATATTTTCAAAACATTAAAAAATCAATTATATGATAATTAAATCTGGGAACGATCCAATAACAATTCTGCTAGTTGAAGATGATGAAGTTGACATCATAAATGTTAAAAGGGCTTTTAAAAAAAACGAAATTGAAAATCAATTGCTGGTTGCTAATAATGGCATAGAAGCCTTAACATTGCTACATAGTTTGTCTGAAAAAAAATTGCCCCAAGTTATTCTTTTGGATATAAATATGCCTATGATGAATGGCATTGAATTTTTATGTGAACTACGAAAAGACGAGCAACTAAAACATATTTCAGTTTTTGTTATGACAACATCAAACGAAGACTCAGACAAAATTGAAGCATATGGATACAACGTGGCTGGTTATATTTTAAAACCACTTTCGTTTGATAAATTTATTGACACCATAAACAAGCTCATCGAATTTTGGTCTATTACAGAATTTAAATGAGCCGAAAAAATTTAATAATTATTTTATTGCTATTCTTAAATTATTTATTCTTGAGTGAAATTAATAGGTAACAAAAGCCTTACTGAAACATGAGTGCCGTTTTGTATCCCCGGTATCCAGTTAGGCATTTCGCTTATCACTCGTTTGGCTTCATCATCACATCCAAATCCTATACCTTGTATAACATTAATATCTCCTATACCGCCATTGGCCATTACCACAAATGACAATACAACCTTACCCGTTTTATTGTTTTCTTTGGCAATCTTTGGATATTGCAAATTGCTTGTAATATAATCGTACATGGCCTGCATTCCACCTGGGTATTCAGGCATTATTTCTACGATGTCAAATGGCTTTACTTTAGGTACTATTGTTGGAAAATCACCAGCCTTGCCTATAACATCATCAGCTTTCCCAACAAGTGAATTATTGCCTGTAAATCCTTTTAAAATATTTGAACTTCGACTAAAATTTTGAGATTCAATTTGGTTAACTTCAATACTTCTTTTAATTATTTTGTTTTTACTTTCATCTTTTACAATTTTATTGTAATCAATTAGCTCACTATTTAATTTTTGATTAGCCAAGTCAGGTATAATTAAAATATTATTCAATTGAATAGCCACATCTTTTATCATGTGAGTTACATCTGTTTTCGCAAACGCTAAGGTGTTTGTAGTT
>CAIVPY010000606.1 GCA_903907885.1 uncultured Bacteroidota bacterium | reverse complement strand
AACTATAGTATACATAATAACGAGTTTAACAAAGTAAGCACAACAACCGCTGACTATGAAAGAGGTGCTGTTAGTGTTAGTGTTTACCCTAATGTAGGCATATACAAATGCAATAAACACAATGGGTTGCTTGTTGCACAACAATTAGAACAAAATAATTTTGGTTTAGATGTTAACTGTAATGGACTTAACACCTCGAGTAAAATAGGACTTGCAATTAATCCAGATGCAAATAATATTCTTGATTTTAATGTTCCTGATTTTGGTAAGTTTTTTAAACAAGATCAATCAAATATATTTGGTTCTAATATGAATGATATTTATAACTACAATTCAAATAAGAAAGATTATTATAAACTCCCGTCAAACATTTCAGGACCTGACCAATCAAAATGTTTCAATATAACAATACTTAATGCTTCACTTCAATTAACTTGTGATTGCGAAATTCCGCCAACAGATGATGGTGGCGGATGGGTGCCAAACGACCCAAGGGATGGTAATAATTTTAGAACCATAAAAACCATTGTAGGAGATATAAAGCAACTAATAGCAGCGGGTGATAATACTGAAGCTACAGCCTTATTGTTAAAACAAAAAGAACATGAATACCAAATAAATAGAAGCAAATTATTAATGTATTACCAAAGAGGTTTTTTGTTTGATACCCTAGCGAACTATAAAGACAGTGTAATCATGCTATTGCAAGGAGAAACAGACATAGAAGCAAAAAAAGAATTAATAAATATATATGTTCAATATAAACAACAAGACCAAGCACTTGAATTATTAAGTCAAATACCTACGGAGGGTAATACTGACAATAGCAATTATGTTACATTGAATACGATTTTGATAAATTTGATTGTTTCTAATAGAAATATATTTCAGTTAACAACAGAAGAGAAAAACATTATTAAGCAATTAAGCATTAGTAAAACACCAGTTGGTACTCAAGCCTTATCTATTTTAAGCTTGGTGGATGAAGTGGTTATGACAAGCCGCCCTGTTGATTTGCCTAATACTAATACAATAAATAAAAAATCTAATGCAGTTATGGAGAGTAAAAATATAATTCCTTATTTGGTTTTATATCCCAACCCTGCCGAAAATTATGTAAAAGTATCCTACTTGATTCCAGAAAATAGTAAAGAAACAATGCTCGAAATGTTTGATATAAATGGTAAAAAAGTACATACTCGCTTATTAGAAAATAACAAAGGGATTATAGAAATAAATATATCTTCAATAAGCAGTGGCAGTTATTTTGTTAAACTACTTTCTGGCAAAGAAATAATAAAAACCCAGAAACTTATTATAGTTAAGTAGTTGATTATGGTTACTAAAATGAAAAATAAAGAAACTCTTAGCAGAATTTCTTTATTTCCTATTATTACTAATAGATGTATAGGTTACATATTGTTTTTGTTATGTATGATTTCGGTTGTATGTAATTCTATCAAAGCCCAACCCTATTTCAACAAAAGCTATAATCCATTAAACTCTCTTGAAATGATTAATGGCTTGGTGTATAAAAATGGTAAAACATTGGCATGTGGCATTTCTAAATATAATAAAGTATCTGATAGCTCTTATAGTTATTTAGAAAATTTACAAATATTTCTTTTTGATTCTACTTTTGACCTACTGACATCAAAAATTGATTTACATGATTCCCTATACTTCTATTTCGTTTCTCCCAGTTATTCTTCACCTACATATTTTGACTACAACAGTCTAATATTTACAAAGGTAATTGATACAACAACGACAACTAATTCTAAGTATAGGTTTCATTATAATTATATTTTAAAATATAACGCGGATAGTTTTACATATCAAATAATCCCTATTAACCTGCCTTATCCCAAAAAAGCAAATGTTTCTAATGCGGTAAGACCAACAAATGATTATTATATTATTACAGGAAATAAAACATTTGCACTTGAATCAAATACTTATGTAGCTAAAATGGACACATTAGGCTATATACTTTGGATTAAAGAATATGGGAATAAAAATTATGTTTTTAATATGCAATTGTTAAATGATAATAATATGCTGTTATTAGGTGCTAATTATAAGTTAAATTATTTATGGATAACCGAATTGGATAGTATTGGGAATGTATTATGGGAAAGAAATTATCAAAATGATTCTATTTATTTTTATAGTGCTTTCAATAGTTCATTACAGTACAACAATTCGATATATGCAGCAGGTTTTAACTCAAATAACAGATGGGGCAATCGCAAAGATTACCTTCAGAGATGTTTTTTAACCAAATTAGATGCCAATGGGAAAACCATTTGGGAAAAAAATTACCTATTTGCTACCGATACCAATAGGCTTGCAAGTTCTGGGTTCAATCAAATTTTAGTTAAAAATAACTATATATATGCGCTTGGTGTTAAGGATACGAGCTATACAAAAACAACTACTAATAAAGTTGCCTTTTTAACCAAAATAGATACTTTGGGTAATGTGCAATGGTACCAAATATATAATAAAACCTATGGTGGCGATAATGAATTGTTTAGCATATATGATAAAGAAGATGGATTTATGATGTGTGGTTATGTGGATGATACTAGTCACTTAGGCTATGCACAAAGGGATGCTTGGCTTGTAAAAGTAGATACCAATGGTTGTATTATACCTGGTTGTAATCCATTAAAATCGCCTTTTGGAGGTATAAATACCATTGCAGAAAATGACAAAAACTTTGAAGTATATCCTAATCCTGCAAAAGATATTTTACATATAAATTGGAGTTACGCCATAAAAGAAAATACAAGCTTATACTTATACAACAACCAAGCACAAGAGTTATACAAGGACATATTGCACAAAGAAAATACCCTAAAACTAAACGAGCTACATCTTAAAGCAGGTTTATATTGGGTGTTAATATATGATGGCGCAAGTAGTTTTTATAAGAAGGTAATAATTGAATAATGATTACTGTAATTGAAACAATTAATTACTTTTAACAATCTATACCTTTAGCTGCACCTTTAGGAATTTGCACTCCCGTCCAATCAATGTATGCATTGTTAACATTAACGATTTTACCTCCTCCATTTAACCACCATTTATCTGCTTCGTTTTTCTGCAATCTCTCATCTCCATTTAAATCCCAAGCTTCTTTAACACCTTGACCATTCAAATCCACATATCCTTCTTCAGTACTAGCGAATACATTATTTGCTGATGGCGAAGAAATCCCTTGTTGCGCTGTCATTCTCTCATAGTCATTCATAGCATAATCATCTTGCGAATTTTTATTATTATGCTTAATCACAAAATCAGAACCCATATACCCACCATAAGCATCACCACCAAAGCCCAAGCTTACATCAGTGCTACTTTGTCCAATTGATATACGTACAGTTTGCAATAGTCTTGATTGTATTGACATTTCCTGTATTTTCAAGTAATAAATAGGAAACTACCCAAAACCCCTATTTAAGATTCTCAATTTCTCTAGTAAAATTTAAATCATTTGATATTTTTAATTCTTTTCGTGCCATCATAAATTTTTCATAAGTAAGTGCTCCAATTACACCTGTATCTGGGGAATAATTAAACGATTTGTAAATTGGTACTATGAAATAATTTGTGACATTTCTATTGTTATAAGGATGCTGTTTTACAATAATATATTTATCATCAAATCCTACAGAAAATACCGTTTCTCCGACCACATCTACGAATGAAGAATTATCGTCATTAATACTATATCCTAAGCTCATATTCTCTTTCGAGTCAACAGATACAAGATAATATCTTAATGATATTTGCTCGTTCTGTAAATTGTTGCAATTTATAAAAGAAAATAATATAAAATATTTAAATAAAGAGTTCATGTAATTCATCATTGTTTATCTTTTAACTGGCTCACTCCAAATATATGTTTGATTCATATTCCCACCTGGTGCCCAAGTGGAACGCTTCCAAGATGGTCCTAAATCATAAAGTAACGAATTCATACTAGTTTGATTAGTTAAAACAAACCATAAAGTATTTCCATTAAAATTAAATATATTTATTCTATGTGTGCCAACAAACTGTTCTATAGGATCTAAACCAGCCCTTATTAGTCCTGTAAATCCGAATGAACCTTTAAAACCAGTAACAGATGTGTTAACTAAGCTACTTTGGCTATTATATTTATTATAATAAAATTCCCGTGCCTCATTAACACGAAATGCGTTTCTCATTGCTCCTGATACATTGTCATTAACAAATTTTCTTTTTTCAGCCCCTATTCCTAATGACCATTCCATCGTCATGGATGCGGCACTGCCCACATTTCCTATATAGTTTTTAGTTTCATTCAATAACATACAACTTACGCAAGCCATGAGGTTTTAATCCGAAGGGGAGGGTTTGGAAATTTTGTTTATTAACAAAATTCTCTCATAGTCATTCATAGCATAATCATCCTGCGAATTTTTATTATTATGCTTAAGCACAAAATCAGAACCCAAATACCCACCATAAGCATCCTCACCAAAGCCCAAACTCACAGATGTGCTGCTTTGCTCAACGGATATTCGGGCGATAGGTAAGCGTCTTGATATTATTGACATTTCCTGAATTTTCAAGTAATAAATGGTACACTACCGTTAATGAGGAATTAATATTTCATAAACTTTTTCATTACTATCTAAATATATTTCAATATCTAAATAGTCAATGTTATTTGATGAATATTT
>CAIVPY010000605.1 GCA_903907885.1 uncultured Bacteroidota bacterium | reverse complement strand
CGCATTCAAACAAAGCCTTGCTCGAATTCTTGCAAAATAATGAAGTAATATCTTTTAATGAGGTGATACCTAGCATGGAAGATATATTTATTATGGCTGTTGAAGGCAGTAAATAAAATATGCCTTTTTCAAAAGATTAAAAACATAAATTTTATTAGTTGGCAAACTCAATCAAAATAATATTTTTGTCGATAGAAATAGCTTTGAAGATTTTATCAGCATAAGCCATTTTATATAAAACTTAAAAATCAAAAACTAAATAGAAATGAGCGATTTTCAATTAGTAATGCCAAAAATGGGCGAGAGTATTGCTGAGGCTACCATCATACGTTGGACAAAAAATGTAGGCGATAAAATTGCCGCTGACGAAACGGTATTAGAAATAGCTACTGACAAAGTAGATTCGGAAGTGCCTTCGCCAAAAGGTGGGGTATTAAAACAAATACTTTTCAAAGAAGGTGATGTAGTAGCCGTAAATGCGGTTATTGCTATTATT
This sequence comes from uncultured Bacteroidota bacterium, assembly GCA_903907885.1. GTDB lineage: Bacteria > Bacteroidota > Bacteroidia > UKL13-3 > UKL13-3 > RGVD01. Next base: position 1,730 of record CAIVPY010000605.1, on the reverse strand, counting down.
GATATGGAAGGTTCGGCTGTAGCTATTACAGCTCCTGCCACACCAGCTGCACCAGTAGTTGAAGTGCCTATTAAAGAAGCCGTTACACATATCGAAAATACGGTTGTGGCTGCTAGCACGCATGCTGATCCAATTATGGGTGGCAACAGATTTTATTCACCTTTGGTATTAAACATAGCCCGCGAAGAAAAAGTGAGTATGGCTGAGTTGGAAACCATTCCAGGTAGTGGCAACGAAGGTCGTGTTACCAAAAGAGATATCTTAAATTATGTGGCTAACCGTTCAGGTGTGCCAGTGGCTTCTGAACCTCAAGTGAATGTGTCGACACCAGCAGCTATTGTAGTTCAGCAAAAAACTACTCCTCAAATAATTGAAGCTCCTAAAACTTCAGCTCCTGCTCCTGCTAAACAAAGTATTAGTCTTAGTGGTGGTGATGAGGTAATAGAAATGGACAGAATGCGTAAGCTAATTGCTGACCATATGGTGATGAGTAAACACACAAGTCCACATGTAACAAGTTTTGTTGAAGCCGATGTTACCAATATGGTTATTTGGCGCGATAAAATGAAGAAAGTAGTTGAAAAGCGTGAAGGTGAAAAAATGACTTTCACACCTATATTTATAGAGTGTGTGGTAAAAGCCATTAAAGATTACCCAATGATTAATGTATCGATTGATGGTACCAATATCATCAAACGTAAGGCTATCAATATTGGTATGGCTGCTGCTTTGCCTAGTGGCAACTTAATTGTTCCAGTTATTAAAAATGCAGACGGTATGAACCTTTTGGGTTTAACCAAAGCTGTTAATGATTATGCCAACCGTGCCCGTGCCAACCAATTGAAACCAGATGAAATTTCAGGTGGTACATTTACACTAACCAATGTGGGTGGATTTGGTAACATCATGGGAACGCCTATTATAAACCAACCGCAAGTAGCTATTATGGCTACGGGTGCTATCAAGAAAAAGCCTGCTGTGTTAGAAACTGAGCATGGTGATGTGATAGCTATCCGCCACATGATGTTTTTGTCGTTGAGTTATGACCACCGTGTGGTTGATGGTTCGTTGGGAGGTAGTTTTTTACGCAAAGTAGCCGACTACATGGAGCAATGGGATGTGAACAGAGAGATGTAATTTGAAAATAATATTTTGAACAGTAAAAAGCTACCTAGGGTGGCTTTTATTGTTTATAGGTGTTTATGAAGAATTTGAATTATTGAAGGATAATTTAGTATCCTGCTCCTTTTTATTTCTGTTTACACAATCTTCTTTATAGTCTCAAGCATTCAGGTACAACATGAATCTAACTCAGTCCATCATTAGTCCATTGTAGACAAATGTTAGTCCACCTTAGACTAATGTTGATTTGCTTTAGACAAACATTGGTCTGTTATCGCCTGAAGTTAATCCGTCATTTTGCAACATGTATCTGTGGCAGACAATATGGAATCCATCGTAGACTAATTATCAAATTCTGCTTATTTATAACGAGTTGGCATTCTAGCTAAAACTAGATTATAGGATAATCTTGCAGATAGAACGGACGCTTGGACCAGCGGGGGGGTAATAGTTTTATTATAATTATTTTTCCTGACTTGTCCCCACTAAAGTTTTGAAAATTGTAGTTCATTGATTGTCATTTATATTTGCTATTTTTAGTGCGTAATATTCCGCACTAAGGCTTTATAATGATAAAAATACGAGTTGTGAAAACTGCCTCAAAATCT
>CAIVPY010000604.1 GCA_903907885.1 uncultured Bacteroidota bacterium | reverse complement strand
TGCTTAAAAATATTGATTTGAAAACGCGATTGGTAAAACCAAATTTGAGTAGATGTAGCATATATAGGGTTGGCACTTCTGGTGCTCTTCAAGCTGATATTGCGGTTGATTCACTTCTAATCTCAACACATGCAATTGGTTTGGATGGTGTTTTAAATTATTATCAAAATCGCAAAGAGTTGGAAATCGAAAATCATATTGCTTCTCAGTTAAATTACCCATTTATAACACCTTATTTTAACTATGGTTCAGAATTACTAATACAGAAGTTTGATGATAGCTTTTTGAGAGGTGCTACAGTTACTTGCTGTGGTTTTTATGCCCCGCAAGGAAGGATGATAAGAAAAAGCATTGTGAGCGAGGATTTGGTACAAAGACTCTCTAATCTTCATTTATCTAACATTCCTACAAAGCCCGAACTAAATGGTGTGAGGGTAACAAACTTTGAAATGGAAACTGCTGCTATATATGGACTTAGCGAATTGTTTGGTTTTGATGCTATATCGGTAAATGCCATTGTAGCAAATAGAATTACTAATAATTTTAGCAAACTAGGAGCCAAAACAATTGAGATTGCCATTCTTAAAACACTTGAAATCATTTGTAAGTAAATGAATGCAGAACAAAAACTTATTTATCAGATTGCGCTTACACAAATACCTAATGTGGGAGATGTGTTAGCCAAAAATTTAGTAAGCTATTGTGGAGGTGTTGAAGCTGTGTTTAAAGAAAAAAAAGCGAAACTGCTAAGAGTGCCTGGCATTGGTGAGTTTACTGCCGATTCGATTTGCAATTTTAAAAATTTCGAAAAGTCAGAAGAAGAACTGAAGTTTATACAGAAGCATAAAATTATACCTTTGTTTTATCTGGACGAAGCTTATCCTTTTCGTTTAAAAGAAATAGCCGATGCCCCTTGTTTGTTATATTATTTGGGCAATGCTGATTTAAATAATACTAAAGTAGTTTCAATTGTGGGCACTCGAAAAGCAAGTGAGTATGGAAAATCTTTTACTGAAAATTTGATTGAGGAATTGGCTGAGCAAAAATGTTTGATACTAAGTGGACTTGCTTTGGGAATTGATGGATATGCTCATAAGGCTGCAGTTAAAAACAATATTCCAACAGTGGGTGTATTGGCTCATGGTTTAGACAGAATTTATCCAGCTTCGCATAAAAAATTAGCAACTCAAATGATTGAAAACGGTGGACTGTTAACAGACTTTGTGAGCGGTACTATACCTGATGCTGTAAATTTTCCAAGTCGTAACCGAATTGTGGCTGGTATGTGTGATGTTTTGGTAGTTGTTGAAACGGCTATAAAAGGTGGGTCTAGAATAACGGCCGAAATTGCAAATAGTTATAACAAAGATATTATGGCTTTGCCTGGTCGGGTAAATGATGAATATTCAACAGGGTGTAACCACTTGATAAGAGTTAATAAGGCCTCTGTGATAACTTGTGCCAAAGATCTATTAGAGTTGATGAATTGGCAATACTCAAGTATTGATAAACCTAAACAGCAATCTTTACCACTTGATTTGGAGTCTGACGATTTGCAGATTGTTAATTATATTAAACAAAAAAATAAAATTGGTATTGACGATATTTCTTTTGATTTGCAGTTGAATCAGAGCGAAGTTTTGATGAGATTATTGCAATTAGAATTCAAAGGAATTGTTCGTTCTCTGCCAGGTAAATTCTTCGAGATGAATTAACACAACATACAACCCATGAAAAATAAACTTTTAAGTGTACTAGTAACAATACTTTGTTTTCAAGTTGGCATAGCCAAACCAAAATTGCCCAAAAAGATTATTTTTTTAATTGGAGATGGTATGGGTTTGGCCCAAATATCTGGTGCTTTGGCAGATAATACAGTTACAAATGCTTTCGAGAGGTTCAAAGTTATTGGATTAAGCAAAACTAAATCGTCTGATAATTATGTAACAGATAGTGGGGCAGGAGCAACGGTTTTTTCTATTGGCAGAAAAACCTATAATGGTGCAATTGGTGTTGATTCTAATGGCAAAGAACAAGATGGTTTGTTTGAGATGCTTACAGACAAGGGTTGGGGCACAGGAGTGGTTGTTACATCATCCATTACACATGCTACACCTGCCGCATTTTACGCCCATGTTGGCTCTCGCAAATCCGAGGATGAGATAGCAGAGTTTTTGATAAGAAACCATTGTGATGTGGCCATTGGTGGGGGAATCAAATTTTTTAAAGATAGAAAAGACAAACGTGATTTGCTTGAAGAGTTAACCGAAAAAGGATATAAAACAATTGCTGATAGCAGTGAAATAAAACCAATAGATGCTGCTAAATTAATTTATCTTTTAGCATACGATGGTATGAAAAAAAAGCAGGATGGTAGGGGAGATTATCTGAAAAAAGCTACTGAAATAGCCATTCATAATTTATCGAAAAATGAAGAAGGTTTTTTCTTGATGGTTGAAGGAAGTCAGATAGATTGGGGAGGTCATGTTAACGATTTTGAATACATGAAATCTGAGTTGCTTGATTTTAACCAAACTTTAAATGCTGTGTTGGATTATGCAGCAAAAGATAAAAAAACCTTAGTTGTGGTTACTGCAGATCATGAAACAGGAGGACTTTCGCTATTAGAAAACAAAGAAAACAAAAATACTTTTAAAGTAAATTATAGCACCCTAGGGCATAGCGGAATTATGGTTCCTGTTTTTGCTTTTGGCCCAGGTGCCGAGTTGTTTTCGGGTATTTACGAAAACACCGAAATACATTATAAGTTTAAAAAACTACTTAAAATAAAATGAACATTCCTATTATAATTGCCCTACTGCTTACTGTTATTGTATTGGTATATATTGTGTTGCCCAAACTAAAACTAAACCAATCGCAATCAATTTGGTTGAAAACTGGTTTGTCATCTATGGCTTTGCTATTTTTGGCCTACGATTTTTGGAGCAAACAAAAAGATATGAAAATAGTTGTGTTTTTTGTTGCCGCAGCCCTCTTGTTTTTGTTGATTGGGTATAAAAACACAAGGACGAAATAAGAACAACTTGCTTATGTGTGAGTAATTTAATGTTGCAGGCGAGGACGCCTGCAACGGCAGAAATTGAAAATTCCAAGCACTCTATCATTTTTTCTTTAATCGATAGCTTCCCATAGTTCAATTTTGTTTCCTTCTCCGTCAAGAATATGAACAAATTTCCCATAGTCATAAGTTTCCTGACTTGTCCCCACTAAAGTTTTGAAAATTGTAGTTCATTGATTGTCATTTATATTTGCTATTTTTAGTGCGTAATATTCCGCACTAAGGCTTTATAATGATAAAAATACGAGTTGTGAAAACTGCCTCAAAATCT
>CAIVPY010000603.1 GCA_903907885.1 uncultured Bacteroidota bacterium | reverse complement strand
TATTGATTTAAAAAGAGGCGAATCATCTAAAGACAAAAAGAATTTTATCATCACCATCATAAGTACCCGAAGCAAACAAGGGAAAACATATTTTGCCGAAGGCTTGGCTCAAAAGCTTATCAATATTAGAAAAAATGTATTGTATTTATATCCAGAAACATCATCGGGACATGAAGGTATAGAGATATATAAAAACAACAAATTAATTAGCTACAAATATTCAATACAAGACAATGTTGTGGATGTGGATGAAGTGGAACAATTAATTGAAAAAAATTTAGAATATGAGAAAGACGATGTGTCATATACCATCATCGAAATACCGAACCTCAATCAGTATCCTGTGCCATTCGAACTGATCGAAAAATCAGATGTTTCAATATTGGTTGTTCATGCACAAAAAACATGGGCCACGAGTGACAAACAAATATTGAGCGAATACGAAAAAGTGAGACCCAAAGGCTCTAAGGTGTTAATTAATCATGTCGATATAGATGCACTTGAGGGCATCTATGGTGAAATACCAAAGAAACGATCATTCATTAGAAGAAGGTTGAAGCTACTACTGGGAGGCGATAGATACTAAGTTATGGAAATAACTGAGGAAAATAACATTAAGAAAGATATAATAAACTATGTTGTTTTAGTATTACTCGCAATTGGCTTGGGTTATGCTGTGGCTACTTATGGTATAGCTGTAGGTGGGGTTTACATAGGACTACCATTTGTTATTGCTATGATTGTAATGATATTTAACAACCCTAAATTGGGTTTGCTTATCACACTTCATTACAGTTTTTTTTCAAATGGACTTACACGTTTTCTTTCACCCGATATACCTTTTGGTTTAGGCGTTGACAGTATTTTATTACTATCTCTTATAGCAAGTATTTTCAAATCAAACAAAGGCTCTATAAATAGTTGGGCTTTTTATTTGTCGTTGGTATGGTTTGCATATACTTTATTAGAACTTGCCAACCCAGAAGCCAACAACAAAGAAGCTTGGTTTTATTCAGGCAGAGGCATATCGCTATACCAAATAATGGTGATACCCCTAACTCTTATGTGGGCTAATAAGAAAAAAGATTACGATAAATTCATTAAAATATGGGTTGTATGGTCTTTAATAGCAGCATTGTATGGTTTTAAAATGAGTATTTTGGGTGTTAATGCTGCTGAACAAAAATGGTTAGACGATGGTGGGAAAATCACTCACTTCATTCAAGGCAGGTTACGAATATTTTCTTTTTATAGCGATGCGGGGCAATACGGAGCAGCTATGGCCGAGACCTGTTTGTTTGCTTTGCTAATGGGTGTAGGTCCATATACTAAAAAAATAAAAATTAGGTGGTTTATTATTAGTGCTATTACATTTTGGGGCTATGCTTTGTCTGGCAGCAGGGGACCCTTGTTTGTGTTGGCAGCAGGGGGATTTTTATACTTATTTTTAATACGAAATTTTAAAGTTTTGTTGATTGGAATGACGGTTGGATTTTTGGCTTTTGCCTTTTTAAAATTCACACCTATTGGTAGCACAAACTACCAAGTTCATAGGATGCGAACAGCCCTATATCCAAACGATGCCTCATTGCAAGTTCGTATTGATAATCAAAAACTGCTAAGAGCATATCTCAAATCACGGCCGTTAGGTGGGGGAATAGGTAGCGGTGGTGGCTTTGGCCAAAGGTTTTATCCTGGTAGGTATTTAAGCACTATTGCACTCGACAGTTGGTATGT
>CAIVPY010000602.1 GCA_903907885.1 uncultured Bacteroidota bacterium | reverse complement strand
GTTTATTGGAATGGAACACAATGGAGTTCTAGAGCACCACATTCTGGAGCAGACACTTCTTTTGTTCCTACCTTAGCTCATGATGCAATGGTTTATACTGGAACAGTTTTAGATGGTATTACTTGTAGAAATTATACCTCATTTGCAGGTACTACACACACTTTAAATTCAGGAACAATTAATGCTTCAGGAGATGTGAAATTCAATGGAACTCTTTCAAGTGCTTCTGGAACTTTAAATTTATCAGGAACTGGTTTTACTGCTAATCAAACTGTTTTAGGTACTGTATCAAACATATCTTTAGCTAATTTAACTTTTGGTGTAGCTGCTAATGCAGGTACTAAAACAATCAGCGTGCCAGCTAAAGTAAGTGGAGCTGTTACTCAAAATGGTACTGCAGTTTTGGCAACAAGTGGACTAACATTATTATCAACTGCAAGCGGAACTGCTCGCATTGGTCAGCTTTCTTCCGGATCTGCTATTACAGGAACTATTACAGCAGAACGCTACATACTAGCAAGCGGTCGTAGATGGAGATTTTTATCATCGCCAGTAGTTGGAGGAACCACATTGCAATGGAGAGACAATGCTGGAAATACAGCAGGTAGAGGAACTCAAATTACAGGACCTACGGGTACTGTTGATGCATCAAATTTCAATCAAGCTTCGGCCTATTCATATAATGAATCATTGGCTAATGGTGGTAATAACATTAACACAAAATGGGAAACCATCGATGGAAATAGTTCATTAACAAATGGACAAGGTTATAGGGTGTTTGTCAGAGGAGATAGAAGTATTTCGCTTTCGGTAGCTAATTCTACAAATAATGTAACAACTCTATGGGTTGCAGGAACTTATCCAACAAACCCTGTTAGTTTGCCTGTAACATACAATCAAAGTTTAGGCAACGGTTGGAATTTAGTAGGCAATCCTTATCCATCACCAATTGATTGGAATGCTGCACAAGGCTGGACAAAAACAAATATAAGTTCAACCGTTTGGATTTGGAATCCAATAACAAATACATATGGTTCATTTGATGGAGTAACAACAACAAACAATGTAACTCGTTACATTGCAAGTGGACAAGCTTTTTTTGTACAAGCAACAAGTGCTGCTCCAGTATTATCAGCTGACGAAACAGTAAAGGTGAGTAATTCTCCTTCAAACATGTTCAAAACATCAGAAAAAAACACATTAAGAATACAATTATCAACAGATGCCAATCAAAGTGATGAAACGGTTGTTCGTTTTATGGATGGTAAAACAGATGCTTTCAGTACAAAAGAAGATGTGGCTAAACCATTTATGAATCCTGAAGTTAATATTAGCTCTTATTTTGGAACAGATAAATACAGTATGATTAACTATTTAGAGCCTAAGAGTATTAATGCAAAGGTTGTGCCTTTGGCAGCTTGGTTTTAAATCAAGGGAATTACAATTTATCTTTTAATCAAATAGAGGGTTTTGATTCTGATATTAATATTTATTTGAAAGATAACTACAACAATACCATTACAGATTTACGTGTAAACAATACTTATTCTTTCAATGTTGATTCAAAAACTGAATCAGTAGCTGATGGCAGATTGGAATTGATATTTGTAAACAAAACAACAAGTTCAGTAGAATCAGTATTAGCAGGTAGAAAGGCCACTATGTCTGTATATCCAAATCCTGCTGTTGATATTTTAAATGTTGAAATCACAAATGCTAGTTTCAAACAATCTGAAGTTAATATCTACAATGTTTCAGGTGTTGAAGTAATGAATAGTAATATGCTTGGTAATAAAAAAAGTATAGATGTTCAAAAGCTTAGCAGTGGCGTTTACTTCGTGAAAGTTAGTAACTTGGAAACTGGTTATTGTAATACTGTAAAATTTGTAAAATAACTAATAATTATAAATACTAAATCATACAACAAAATGAAAATAGTAAGAAACATCATGAGTTCAGCAATAATGTTATTATTAGCAGTAGTAGCTCAAGCTCAACCAGGTAGTGGCGGTGGATTTGGTGATGATCCAATAGATGTACCAGTAGATGGCGGTTTATCAATATTAGCAATAGCTGGTGTTGGTTATGGTATCAAAAAACTAAAAGAAAGAATGAAAAAATAAATTTTTCAAATCAACTATAAAATAATTGGCCCAATTAACTTTTGTTAGTTGGGCTTTTTTTGAATTTTAAAGTAATCAGAATAATAATGTAATTGTTAGTGATAAAAGTGCAATAATATTACAATATGTAATAAATCCCTCAATGCCTTGTTAATACACCTTTCGACAGATCACTTCAATCTATATGGAATTGATATTCAAATAAATACATTATTTCTTTCTTAATATTGCTACAACAATTTGACTTGCCAATACTAATAAACACATCGTGATTGATTAACAAATCATGATTATTTTCAATTTGAAAAATTTGTGTTAAAACTATTATTATAACATAAAATAGCATTATATTTGCAGTCCTTATAAATAAAATAATAAGAGATTGTAAGGAAAGGAGGTGTACACAAATGATATATATTAACGTAAAAGAAAACGAATCTTTAGATAAAGCCTTGAAGAAATTCAAGAAGAAATTCGAAAAAACAGGAGTTGTAAAAGAACTTCGCTCGCGTCAAGCTTTCACCAAAAAGTGTATTGTAAAACGTCACCAAGTCATTCGTGCAGCTTACAAGCTACAGCTCCAACAAGCGGCAGAATTATAGTTTTAACTGAATTTCAATTATTTATAAGCCAATGAAAATTTTATCATTGGCTTTTTATTTTGAATTAAAACAGTTACATTCGAAGTAGATTATTATCTGGCCTATGTTGCTTGTTGATTCAATTAATAATTACATAAAATTTCTTCAATATGAGAAATTAAGCAGCAAACATACTGTACAGGCCTATCAAACGGATTTATTTCAATTTTATACTTTTCTTGAATTTCAATATAGTATTGACTGTATTAAAGATATAAATCATCACATTATTCGATCGTGGCTAGCTCAAATGCTTAATGAAGGAATATCAGCTAGAAGTATATCTCGCAAACTATCTACCATAAGAGCTTTTTATCGATTTTTACGAAAAGAATATCATATAGATGTAAATCCAATATCAAAAGTTCAGGCTCCTAACGTAGAAAAAAGACTTCCTGTGTTTGTAGATTCAAAATCTATAGAAAAACTTATAGATGAGGTAGATTATAATGATGATTTTGAAGGTGAAAGGGATAAATTGATTATCAATCTCTTTTATTCTGCTGGAATACGACTAAGTGAACTCATTTATCTTAAAATTTCCGATATTGATAATTTTAATCATCAAATAAAAGTATTGGGAAAAAGAAAGAAAGAAAGAATTATTCCAGTTAGCAGTGAAATAATAAATCAGATAAAAATTCATCTCATTAACAAGAAATCAAATGGGTTTTCTAATGAAATGTTGTTTTGTACAAAAAAAGGGCTGAATATGTACCCTAGGTTAGTATATAATATAGTACATCTAAAATTAGCTTTGGTTAGTAGTTTGAAAAAGAAAAGTCCTCACGTATTAAGGCATACATATGCAACTCATTTGTTGAACAATGGGGCCGATTTAAACGCAATAAAGGAACTGTTAGGTCACTCAAGTTTAGCAGCAACTCAAATATACACACATAATAGCATAGAAAGACTTAAAGAGGTTTATAAAAACAAACATCCTCGAAGTTGAACGTTACAAAGTTTTAAC
>CAIVPY010000601.1 GCA_903907885.1 uncultured Bacteroidota bacterium | reverse complement strand
CCAATAAGCTTTTAGAATGAGGCATTTGCGTTGTTGCATAGTCGGCAATATTTTTCACCGACATCATTGGATGAATAATTTTGTTGGGTATCAATGCATCATCTAATCCTATAATTAGAAGCGTTTCAGTAGTTACTTCTTTAATTCTCGCACTAGGGTTTTCGTTCAACATAGCTTGAATACTTTTTCTAATCATGTTGGTGTAACCTTTATTGTTTACATTTTGTATGATGTTCTTTAACTCCGAGATTATTTTATTTCCATCATTACTAGGGAAATGCAAAAAACTAGATTTGATTGCCTGTTCAATCTGAAATTCATTTGTACTCATCATTTCGGCAAATCTCAATAAATTACTCAACATCATTTTTTCGTGAGAATTGAAGTATTCAATACCACTTGGTGCCACTAAAACCAGTTTTTCAATAAGCTTAGGTTCATTTAAACACAATGTTAAAGCCACCTGGCCACCCATTGAATGCCCACATAAGGTAATATGTTCGAGATTAAGTTTTTTTATAAATTTAGAAATACATTCAGCATAAAACTGCATTGAATAGTCAAAGTCGCCACCATCCGATAACCCATTGCCAGGTAAATCAATGGCAACACATCTGAAAAATGGTTTTAAACCTTCAATATTTTTCTCCCAAACAGGAATGTAATTGCCAAGTCCGTGAATAAACACAAGCGTTTGGCTTCCAATACCTTCATCGCAGTATGCAATTTTTAACCCTGTGTCAATTTCAATGTAATTCACAGGGTAGGGATATTTTACTTGAAATGTATTCGATGAATTATGATGCACCTTCGCAAGTAAGTCAAAAAAAGATACTGATGGGATATAATAATCAAAAAGTCAGGAAAACATATGCTGCTAGCTTAGTTTATAGGTGTAAAAAATAATTGAAGGGACAGTATTTACTCAATATTTAGCATAGCCATGGTTTTTTGAGAAGCCATTTGTTCGGCTAGTTTTTTAGAAGCATGCTCTGCTTGTCCTTTAGGCTCTTTATTTAACAACACTGTTACCTTGTATTGTTTTATCTTATTGCTATTGTCCTCGCTCACCTCAAACTCCAAAACAGAACCATCTTTTTGGCTGAACTCAATCAATCGGCCTTTGAAATTGGTTTCGGTTTCTTTTAGTTTATCTACATCTAGGTGTATTTGGAGCAGGTTTTCAACAATAAAATATTTTGCTTTTTTGTAACCCGCATCCAAAAAGATTGCGCCTACAAAAGCCTCAAGGGCATTGCCAAAAATGCTATTGCGAAGGTTTATGTTTTGTAAGGCTTTGCGGTCGTATTCAACCAATTTGCTCAAGCCAATTTTCAATGCTAAATCGTTTAAGCTGCTACGACTTACAATCTTTGAACGAAGTTCGGTAAGAAAACCTTCGTTTTCAAAGGGATACTTTTTGAAAAGGTATTCAGCCACAACAGAATTAATAATGGCATCACCCAAATACTCCAAACGTTCGTTGCTGTCTTTAGTCCCATTCTCATGAATTTTGGTCGAAATGGAATGATGACGTAACGCTTGTTTATAGCTTGCTATTTTATTAGGAGCAAAACGAGTAATATGATTTATTTTTTTTCTAAAATCTCGGCTAGATGAAATATGAAGCTTAACAAAAGAAGTAATCCTTTTCAATAGGCTTAAATATTATTCTTCGAATTTTTTTAGAACCACTGAAGCATTATGTCCGCCAAAACCAAAAGTATTGCTTAGTGCATATTTCACTTCTCTGTGTTGTGCTTTGTTGAATGTAAGATTCAATTTAGTATCAAAAGCAGGGTCATCGGTAAAATGATTGATAGTAGGCGGAATAATTCCTTTGGTGATAGCCAGTATACAAGCAATGGCTTCAATGGCACCTGCACCACCCAATAAATGACCAGTCATTGATTTAGTAGAACTTATATTTAAATTATAAGCATCCTCACCAAATACTGTTTGAATAGCTTTTATTTCTTGAGGGTCGCCCAACGGAGTAGAAGTTCCGTGAACGTTAATATAATCAATGTCTGAAGGTTGTATGCCTGCATCAGACAATGCTACACGCATTACGTTTGCTGCACCCAGTCCTTCAGGGTGCGGGGCTGTCATATGATATGCATCGGCAGTGGCACCATAACCTACTACTTCGGCATAAATTTTAGCTCCACGCGCTTTTGCATGCTCATATTCTTCAAGAATCAAAGCACCTGCACCTTCACCTAAAACGAAACCATCGCGGTTTGCATCAAATGGTCGAGAAGCTGTTTCAGGACTGTCATTTCTTTCAGAAAGTGCTTTCATGGAATTGAATCCACCCATAGCCGCTTCGTTAACAACAGCCTCAGAACCACCCGTTAAGATGGCATCTGCTCTGCCTGATTGGATATACATAAATGCATCCCCGATGGCATTGGTAGAAGTAGCACAAGCCGACACTACAGCAAAATTAGGCCCTCTAAATCCATATTTGATTGACAGTAAGCCTGCGGCTATATCAGCAATCATCATAGGAATAAAGAATGGACTGAAACGAGGTGTTCCGTCTCCTTTAGCAAAAGACATAACTTCATCCAAAAAGGTTTTTAAGCCTCCAATACCTGAACCCCAAATAACACCAATGCGGTCTTTATTTACAGTTTCAAGGTTTAATCCACTATCTTTCACAGCTTCGTCACTTGTGATGATAGCAAATTGTGTGTATCTGTCCATACGTCTAGCTTCCTTTTTATCGATAAACTGAAGTACATCAAGATTTTTAACCTCACAGGCAAATTTTGTTTTGAACTTAGATACGTCAAATTGAGTAACTGGTGCAGCACCACTTACTCCATTTGACAATCCATTCCAATACTCCTGAAGATTGTTACCAATGGGAGTTACGGCACCAAGGCCAGTAACAACAACTCTGCGGATTGGCATGTAGGAATTTTTTTTGGATAAGGTTTAATTTTTCGTTTTTACTTGGGTTGTACGTTGCTTTCTATGTAAGAAACTGCTTGCCCAACTGTGCCAATTTTTTCAGCCTGATCGTCTGGTATGGCAATGTTAAATTCTTTTTCAAATTCCATAATTAGTTCAACGGTGTCTAAAGAATCTGCGCCTAAATCGTTCGTAAAACTTGCTTCATCGTTGATTTCTGCTTCTTCTACACCTAACTTGTCCATAATGATGGTTTTTACTCTTCCTCTGATGTCTGACATTTTAGTTAATATATTAAATTAGTTGGTGCAAATAAATAAGATTTTTAATAAAAAACATAAATTTTAAATAAACCTTTATTTTGAAGGGCATAAATTTTGGCATAATATTGCCTTGTTTGAAAAAGCTAAACTTAGATAATAAGCAAGAAAGAGAGATTTCATTGTTTGGAATTGTATGTGATAATAAAATATCAAAATTGGCTTGGTTGATAAATAATACGGGCTTTTACGGTTTCGGAAAAATTGAAGATTTGGATTTATCAGGCTACAACCCTGCAGATATTAATAGCTATATGCGAATGCAAAGTGTGGATGATGAAAACCATTTGACTTATATTTTAGTGGAAAATAAAAATGAAAAAAGATATTTAGTATCGGAATTAAAAAACTTAAATTACCTTCTAATTGTAAAAGGTGGTCTTGATTTTTTTGAAGACGATGAATTTATTAAAAGCATTAAGAAAATTCCTGAAATTAAATTCATTAGTAGTATCGAACCAAAAAAACTAAAGTCGAAACTTAACCTTATATTATAATAAATTTAGTTTTAGCTATTTACTAACTGCAATTTTGACAATGATGTTTCAAGCTTTTGCAGTAAATCAGGAATATCTTCTTCTCTTAGTGTTCCCACCGATATTCTGTACCAATCAGTTCCATTTTCGCAGCCAAATGCCGTGAATGGAACAAGAGCCAACTGAGCATGGTTTAGTAAAAATTGAGTAATGTCAGATGTGCTTTCAATTTTTTTCCCTTCCGGATTAATTGAACCCATAATGGCAAATTGTGCTGTTAAATAAATGGCACCCTCGGGTTTTATAATCTGAACAGGGTATCCTTTTGCTTTCAATTTCTCGAATCCATTGTACACAGCGTCAAATCTTCGATTTATTTTGGCTTTAAGTTCATCAAGATATGATGTAAGGGCAATGGTATTTGATAAAAATTGAGCGGTAGCAATTTGTTCGGCCTTTGGCGACCACGCACCTATATGTGCTACAATGGCTTTCATCTTACTGATAATCTCGGCAGGGCCTAATCCCCAACCTACTCTTACACCCGTGGCTGCCAATGATTTTGAAATACCATCTACAAAAATGGTGTATTTTTTCATCTCAGGTCTCAGCGATATCGGATTTTCGTGGGCTATGCTGTCTGCCCTCAAAACCCAATATATTTGGTCAAACATTACATATAGGGGTTTTTGTTTGCCCTCACGTCTTTTGTTTTCAGCCAACACTAAGTCACAAATCTTAGTTAATTCTTCTTTTCTGAAAGTAGTGCCAGTAGGATTTAATGGTGAGCATAATGCAAGTAACACCGCATCGCTTAAATGTGGCGCCAATTCTTCGGCAGTTGGCATAAATCCATCTTCGGCTCTTGTGTTTACCTCTATTCTTTGGGCATCGCTTAGGTGGCAATAGTGGTTATTGTTCCATGATGGCAAAGGGTAAACAACTTTGTCTCCAGGGTCAACAATAGTTTGGTAGATGGCGTATATCAATGGTCGACCACCTCCCGCTATCATCACTTCATTATCAGTGAAGCTTATGTTTTCGTATGTCTGTACAAAATTTCTTACCGCCACCTTCAATTCAGCCACACCGTCAGCAGGAGGGTAATTTGTTTGCTTATTTCTATAAGCTTCTATAATGTAGCTTTCTAAAACTGTTGGAATAGAAAATATATGAGGGTTAAAATCGCCAATGGTAAGGTTATATATAGCGTTTCCCTCTTTAATTTTTTGATTGATTTCGTTGCTCAGTTTGATGATTTCTGAGCCAATAAGAGTTGACGCTTTCAGAGAAATATTTTGCATTTCCAAAACTATTCATTCAAAGTAAATATATAAAAATAACTTTTAGCAGGTTTCAAACAAATGAGAAATTTCTATCTTTTGTTAGTAGAATAAGCAAATGATTATTATGGAGGAAGTAGATTAATCTCAAAAAAATCTTCTCACTCATTTTTTATAAAAAATCATTCTTCATAAATAAAACAATTGGCTTAATATTGCTGTTCAAAATTTTGTAAATAAACTTAAATAAGGAGAACATATAATTATGACAATGTTAGTAGGACGTAAAGCCCCTGAATTCAGAGCTTCAGCAGTAATAGATGGTGGCGATTTTGTAGATGATTTTTCATTAGAACAATTCATAGGAAAAAAACATGTATTGTTTTATTTTTATCCATTGGATTTTACATTTGTTTGCCCAACTGAAATCATATCTTTCCAAAACCGCATAGCCGATTTTGAAGCACGTGGCGTCCAAGTTATAGGATGTTCTATAGATAGTAAATTCAGCCATTGGGCTTGGTTAAATACACCTCAAAACGATGGTGGAATTCAAGGTGTTAAATACCCTTTGGTAGCTGATGTTAACAAAACCATTGCTACCAACTTTGGTGTACTGGCGGGTGCTTTTGCATACAACGAGGCTGACCAATTGGTGTGGGTTGGTAATTTAGGCGAAGATGCAGTAGCATACCGTGGTTTGTTTTTAATCGACAAAGAAGGAATCGTTCGTCATCAAGTGGTAAATGATATGCCATTAGGGCGTAATATTGACGAAGCATTGCGTATGATTGACGCATTACAGTTTTTTGAAGAAAAAGGTCAAGTATGCCCTGCCAACTGGGAAAAAGGCAAAGATGCTATGACTGCAACAGCCGAAGGGGTTGCCTCATATTTAGCTAATCACTAGTTTTATTGACTTGGGTGAATTGGAATGATAATGTACAATGAGATTATTTTGTAGGATTAAATATCGCTTCATATTCTTTGAAACGATGTTCTCTGATTGGGCGAACATAAGGATGGGTATTAAAATATAAAACCAAGCATGGCGATATGTTTTTATACCGCTCTACATACTCATATTTTATGAGCTCACCATTTGCAATTCGTGATTTTATTTTATTGTGATATGGATACATTTTTACACTTTCAAAAAATAAATTCCAATAATATAATATCAAACATACTTCTAATGTCCAACTTGGATATACGTTACTGCTTCCACGGTAAACCTCCAATTTTATTCATAAATCGGGTGATGATGGCTTGCTTACGCACTATATAGCGTGTGGGTTTGTCGGGGCGCCACCTGCGGGGGTTTGGAAAACATGCTACTATCATGGCGGCTTCGCCTTTGGTTAATTTATCAGACGATTTGTTGAAATAAAATTCTGCTGCTGCTTCGGCACCATAAATACCATTGCCCATTTCAATGATATTCAAATACACTTCAATAATTCTTTTCTTAGTCCACAGCACTTCAAGGCAAATGGTTACGTAAAATTCTAATCCTTTGCGTATCCAACTGCGTTTGGGGGTAAAGAATAAATTTTTAGCCGTTTGTTGGCTAATGGTGCTTGCTCCCCTTAATTTTTTACCTCCGTTTATGGAGCGTTCAATGGCTTTTTGGATTTGCTCAAAATCAAACCCATAGTGCTGAAAAAATTTCGGGTCTTCGGAGGTAACAGCGGCTAAAATTATTTTATCACCAATGTCGTTTATGCCTCGCCAACTTTTTTTCAAACGTACTTCATCGCTGCTTCCAATCTGTTCAAACACCCTGATAATGTGGAATGGAGTGATGGGAACAGGAACAACTCGATATAACACTATCAACAAAAAACTAAATTGAAAAGCCAATAACGCCACTTTCAAACACCAGGTTTTAACTTTTGTTAATTTATTTTTTATGGCTTTTAGCGTTTTGTTCATGTATTTTGGCTGCAATTATAAATGTTTGCATCATGGCAAATGATAAAACATTTCAAACATTCTTGTTATTTTGTATATTCAATCAATCACATAAAAAATTAAGATGCTCGAATTTAAAATAAAACTAACGCTTTCGCTTATAGCCTTTGCATTTTTAATTGATGCATATTCGTGGCAGGCATACAAAACATTATATAACAAACGCAATAAAAACGTACGAAGAACTATTGCCATTGCGTTTTGGGCTATCCCTATTATTGTTTCTGCTGTTCTTTTGGGCAGTTTCTTTTTCTCAGAAATGGATGGAAACAAAGCTTACCGTGTTTATTTTACAGGTTTTTATTTTATATTCTATTTATCCAAATTCTTCATCTGCATCTTTATGTTGTTGGATGATGTGAAGCGTTTGATAACAATGATTTTCAGGAAAATTAAAGAACTTTTTGAAACCAAAGCCGAAGCCGAGCTTGAAGAATATGAAGCCGAAGTAGAAGAAAAAAGCGATAAGATTACCCGTTCTGAGTTTTTAGCCCGTACAGGATTGATAGCAGGTGCTGTTCCTTTTGTTATCCTTACTAGAGGTATTATGAAAGGTGCTTATGATTATAGGGTTCATAAGGTTGAATTGTATTTGCCCAATCTTCCTGATGCTTTCGAGGGGTTGAAAATTGTGCAAATTTCAGATGTGCATTCGGGTAGTTTCACTGATAAGGATGCAGTGTATAAAGGAATCAAATTGATTAAAGAGCAAAATGCGGATTTGGCTTTTTTTACAGGTGACTTTGTAAATAACAAAACGGATGAAGCTTACGATTGGATGGATTTATTTGCCGAAATGAAAGCGCCAATGGGGGTGTATTCTATCCTTGGAAACCATGATTATGGCGATTATGTAAACAATTGGAAAAGCCCTGAGGAGAAACAGAAAAACCTAACCGATTTGTATGATGTTCACAAGCAAATGGGTTGGCACTTAATGCGAAACGAGCATGTGGTGATTGATAGAAAATTTAACAAAATTGGTTTGATAGGGGTTGAGAATTGGGGCGATAGAGGTCGTTTTCAGAAATATGGCAATGTAGAAGTGGCTCAAAAGGGAATGGAAAACACACCTGTGAAGCTATTACTTTCTCACGATCCTTCGCACTTTGATACCATTGTGAGTCAGAAACACAAAGACATTGATGTTACCTTTAGTGGGCATACACATGGTTTCCAGTTTGGTGTTGAATTAGGTAAGTTCAAATGGAGTCCATCTCAATATATCTACCCACATTGGGCTGGATTGTATGAGACCAAAGAAAACCAAAAGCTATATGTAAACCGTGGTTACGGCTTTTTGGGATACCCTGGTAGAGTTGGTATACTGCCCGAGATTACGGTGTTTACTTTAACGAATAGTATTTAGTTGAATTGATGTTTTTAAATATCTACTAATGTAAGGTATGGTGATTAATGTCGGGCATATACTTTTTTGAAGTTTTGATAGATGAAACAAAAAACTAATTTGATAATTGAGAAATGATGACTTTCAAAGCATACAAGCTATATAGTTTTATAATTATTTCTTTTGTTTTTGTATCTTCTTGCGAAAAAGATAAGCAAATAATTAACAGCCCAGATAATTATTGCCCTGTTTGCGACTCCTGTGCAAATTTTATTAAGGACACTTTAGGCGGTATACCTAGAGAAGCCTTTGAATTATTTGATGAAAGAAAGGCCCCTTGTTTTAACCCTTTGGATGCTAATGAATTTGTTTTTATTAAAGAGCAAGATAGTAGCAGAAAAAGTTCCTTAGTTAAATACAATATGTTTACCCATAATGAAACGACTCTGCTAGAAAATATTCTTATTGATGGTCAACCAAAATGGGGTAATAATGGATTGATTACTTTTATTAATAATTATCAAATCTGTATCATAAAAGCCGATGGGTCGGGTTTTAAAAGATTGACTTCCTTTCCTTATTTTGAATATCCTGATTGGAAAAATGATTCAATAATAGCTTGTAAGTTTACCGAAAATTTAAGTTACCCCAATTATTATGGAGAATTGAATATTTTTACAGCTAAACTTGACACATTGCGAAATAAATACTTCAATTTGGGGGCGTTTAATAGATTACATGAAAAAGCTTATAATAAATTTTGGGGAGATGCAAATATCATTTACGAAAACATAGATAGTTCTGTTCTCTTAACGAACAATTCTTCCGATGGTAAAAATGAAATAGTGTGTATTTCTTGGCATCCCAATAACCAAGATATTTATTTTTCAAAGGTTATCAATGGAATCTTTAAAATAAATAAAAAATCTAATACTGAAATTTTAATAAAAAAGGGGTGTAATAGTCGAGGCTATAAATTAATAAGTATGTCACCAGACGGCAGAAAGATTTTGGTTGAAAGGGTAGATGCAACATTAGAAAATATAAAGTTGATATATTTGAAATCCGACATTTACATCATGGATATAGATGGCAGAAACGAAGAAAAGGTTTTTAAATAAAAGTAGTGAAAATTAATCTTTTAAATGTCCTATCTCACATCAAATTAGGTTAATTATTTGCTGTCAGAAAAGGAT
>CAIVPY010000600.1 GCA_903907885.1 uncultured Bacteroidota bacterium | reverse complement strand
TGAGCTTCCCAAATGGTTAAATCATTTGGACTTAACATGCTATAACCATACTCAAAACCAAGCACAGCATATTCACTCAACAATGAATTATAAAATTCTACTTTGGCATTTTTATCTTCACCAAGGCTTTCAAAAATATTGTAAGTCTCTTCGCTATCCTCAGGACGAATAATGGCATGACGATGAGAGAAAGTACCACGTTCGCAATCTTGTCCTGTCATTCGCACATTGTGGCCTTCATTAGCCAAGGTGGCATAAGCCATCAACTCTCCCATAGCCCAATCAAAGCTATCGGTTTTTATCATGTTTTTTCTGTCGCCAAATAATTTGCTAATCTTACTAAAAGCGTTGAAATCTGCAGGAATATTGCTGAGCTTATCAGCTAGTTTTACGAATAATTCTTTACTAACTGATGTATCAGGGGAATTGTCAAAATCTTCTTTGCGCGCTGAGCGGAAACCTTCCCAATGGTTTTCTAAAAAGTTAACCGCTTTTGAAACTTCAGCTGCTTTGGCTTCCTCCAATTTTTCTTGCAATACACTGCGAAAATCTTTGTCCATCTCTTTTGCCAAATCTGCTTCTACACTGCCTGCACTTAACAGTTTTTGGTTGTATATTTCTCTAGGATTTGGATGAGAAGCAATGGCTTTGTATAAGGTTGGCTGAGTAAACCTAGGTTCGTCTCCTTCATTGTGTCCATACTTTCTGTATCCCAATAAATCTATAAACACATCACTATTGAATTCTTGACGATATTCCATAGCCAATTTTACTGTATAAACCACGGCTTCAACATCATCAGCATTTACATGGAATACTGGGCAAAGTGTGGTTTTAGCCACATCGGTACAATAAGTAGAAGTACGGGCATCAATATAATTTGTTGTAAAGCCGATTTGGTTATTAGTAACAATATGAATACACCCTCCCACTGTATAGGCTTTTAAACCTGCCATTTGCAACACTTCATATACAACACCCTGACCCGCCACTGATGCATCTCCATGAATTAATATAGGAGCTACTTTGTCGATATCTCTATTGTATTTCTTATCTAAATTAGCTCGGGTTAAGCCTTTTACAATAGGACTAACCGTTTCTAGGTGAGAAGGGTTAGGAACCAAGTTCAACTTAATTTTCTTTCCTTTTCGTGTTTCTAATTCGCTACTGAAACCCAAGTGATATTTTACATCCCCTTCAAAAATGCCTTCTTCCTCGGCACCTTTGCCTTCAAATTCTTTAAAAATTTCTTCATATGATTTGCCCATGATATTGGCAAGCACATTCAACCTTCCACGATGAGCCATACCTAAAACAAACTCTTCAACACCCAATTCAGCACCGAATTGAATTACCGAATCTAAAGCAGGAATAAGGGTTTCAAGTCCTTCAAGCGAGAAGCGTTTTTGACCTACAAATTTGGTATGTATGAAATTTTCAAAGACGGTAGCTTGGTTTAATTTAGTAAAAATATGTCGCTTGTCGTCAATGTCGAGGTGAGGAATGTTTTTACCACTCTCCATTTTACTTTGTAGCCATTCTACTTTATTTGGTTGACGGATATATGCATATTCAGCACCTATATTTTCACAATACGTTCTTTCTAAATGTGCAATAATATCTTGAAGTTTGGCAGCACCTAAGCCTATTTCTATACCAGCATTAAAAGTTTTTTCTAAATCGCTTTTGCTCAAACCAAAATTCTCGATATCAAGGGTTGGGCTATATTTTCTGCGCTCACGCACTGGGTTGGTGCTCGTAAACAAGTGTCCCCGTGTGCGATAACCCTTTATTAAATTCAATACA
Source organism: uncultured Bacteroidota bacterium (assembly GCA_903907885.1). Taxonomy (GTDB): domain Bacteria; phylum Bacteroidota; class Bacteroidia; order UKL13-3; family UKL13-3; genus RGVD01. Next base: position 825 of record CAIVPY010000600.1, on the reverse strand, counting down.
TTTATCTCTTTCAGAATATCTTCAGAAAGCACAGCAGATTTAGAAGAACCATTAAATTTTTGTTGACCCATTTCGAAGCCTTCAAAAAATTTCTTCCACCCAAAATCTACGGAATCTGCGTCCTCCTGATACTGTTGATATAGATTGTCGATTGCTACTACGTCAGCATTTGAAATATACGAGAATTTATCCATAAATTTTTTAATAGAGCTGCGAATATAGAGGTTTTTTACAGCATGAAATAATGAAAGTGGTCGATGTTTGATTGTTTAATATTGTCTCACAAAGTCAACAAACTGCAACCTCTTAAATCACTGTAATCCATACGACCAAGAATTTCGAAACCTCCGTTGTGTGCCTGCTTACCTAAATCTGCTGTTTTGATGAAACAGCAAGAAAAAATATTGGCCAAGTCAATCACATTTACAACGCCTGTTTTGCCTAAAGCAAGTTTCTCAAAAGGATCGTTCATATCTGTAATCACAATTTTCATCCAAGCAGGACAGTAAAAAATCCCTTCATTTGTAGCATAAGCTTGACTCAGTAGTTCTGTCATTCCATACTCAGAATGAATTTCATTTACACCAAATCTACTTTTTAGATAGGTATGTATTTCGTGTCGAGTAAGCTCTTCTCTCCTACCCTTCATTCCACCTGTTTCGATGATAATGGCACTCTTTAAGTCACATTCATATTTGTCTGCAAAATCTAGCAAACCAAAAGTAGCTCCAAACAAGATAATTTTTTTGCCAAACTTCTGTGCCTTTTTTAATTTCTCATATAATTCCTGATGGTTATGAAGATAAAATCCGCTCATGGATTCAT
>CAIVPY010000599.1 GCA_903907885.1 uncultured Bacteroidota bacterium | reverse complement strand
TAAAATTGAATTTATAGAACAACAGAAATCGAATGATAATTTTGCTAAGGAAATTGTCCCTAAAATAAACATAAACCCTTTAGGGGTATTTTTGGCATTCGATAGACGAACTGAAAATTTTTTGGATATAAAAATTCATAATAACTTATCTGACATATTAACTTTAGTGTGTTACGAAAAAGAAAAAGATGTTTTTAAGTTAAAATATCATGCTAATATTGAAAGGAATGAAACGGTTGACATAGGTGTTCTTGAATTAGAAAATTTCGACAAATGGCCAAACTTGTTATTTCATCTTACATTTATTGATAGAGTTAGCATCAAACCATGCGAACCTAAATCAGTAATTTTTAAAACCCATGCCAAAGAATTTCATCAAAACTTAAAGTATTGTTTTTTCGTACAGAAACAAGCATATATGTATCGATTGGATGAGTCGTTAGCTAAAATTAATTTTGAACCCCTTCTTCAAAAAGATTTTAACGAAGTGCCAGAAAAACCAATAGATTTAAGTGCTAAGCCTGATAATGTGGTGGATTTGCATTACGAAAAACTAGCAGCAAAAGGTTTAATTTCGGAAGATAGAACAACACTTCAAATGGAGGTTTTTACTAAAAGTCTTGAAGCAGCTTTTATAAATAGAATGGAAGGGATTATATTTATTCATGGCGTTGGAAATCAATACTTAAAAAACAAAATAAGAACATATTTGCTTAAGCATAAAGATATTGTAAATAGGTTTGAAGATGCCGACCTTTTAAAGTTTGGTGGTGGAGCTACGTATGTTTATCTAAAATAGAAGCGTATTTAATATTGTGTTTTTAAGACTGTTGTTTTGGGGCGTTATAATTTTTATTTAAATTGAAATTAACCAACCTTTAATGATAATAAAGCATTTTTGATAAATTTAAAATGAGATTTATACAAATAGTAGTAATTATACTTTTGGTGTTTGCTTTCAATAACGCCAAAGCACAACAAGCAGATACCCTTACGCTAAATATTGCGCAATGTCAAAAGATCTTTAATGAGCAAAATCTTCAACTGCTATCAAAACAATATGATATAAATATTGCTAAGGCACAACTTATTCAAGCCCGAATTATTGACAATCCTTCCATTTATTTAGAGCAAAATATATTCAATTCAAATAATCAAAAATACTTTGATGTAGGGTACTCGGGTGAAAATATTTTTCAGGCAAAACAACTCATACACCTTGCAGGACAAAGAAACAAACGAGTTAACATTCAGAAAATAAACAAAGAAATTTCAGAATACCAATTTTATGATTTGCTCCGAACATTAAACTTTCAATTAAACACATCATTCTATAGAATTCATTTTTTACTGAAATCTATTGATACCTATAACTATCAAATTCTAACTTTTAGTTCACTACAAAATGCGTTGCAAAATCAGTACAACAAAGGCAACATTTCGTTAAAAGAATTAATGAGAATAAAAGCCCTTGTCTTTGCCTTACAAAACGAAAAATTAAGTTTTATTAACCAGGTTAATAGTGAACAAAATAGTATTAAAGTTCTACTTGGAAACAAACAAACAACCTTTATTAAACCCGTCTTAGATAACAACACTTTAAAAAATAAACAGGTATCATTTGGACTAAAACAACTTATTGATACTGCTTATGCCAACAGAGGTGATGCAAGAATTTCTGAAAACTTTGTTCGATTGGGTCAGGCCGATTTGAAATATCAGCGCTCGTTGGGAATGCCTGATGCAAGCATTGGCTATGTGTATGACAGGCAAGGAAGCTTTATCAGAGATTATAGTGCCATATCACTTGGGATTGATTTACCTATTTTTAACAGAAACCAAGGAAATATAGCCATGTCGAAAGCTAAACTTGAACAGTCGAAAAAACAAAATGAACTTTATGGTGTGCAACTCGAAAATGATGTAATGCAAATTTGGAACAAAGTTATTTTAACGGATAGTTTATACCAATCGTTTGATGTAGATTTTCAGCCTAATTTTGAAAAGGTAATGCTAGGCATGCTAGATAATTATCAAAGACGCAATATTAGCTTGATTGAATTTTTGGATTATTATGACACCTACAAACAAAATATTATACAATTTAACGATTTGAAAACACAAAGACTCAATGCCTTTGAAGAGCTTAATTTTACAGTAGGCAAAGCTTTGATAAAATAATTGAAAGCATAAAATCATGAAAAACATTCTAATAGTAATTATCATTTTTTTAATTTCAGCATGTGGTCACGACCCTAAAACTAAAGAAACGGCAAGCAAATGCTTGAACGATACCATGCTAAAAGCAATTGAACTAGACACTGTTCATTTGTCGTTGGTTCAGCACGAGTTAAAAATGACGGGTAAGGTTAGCTTCGATCAAGAAAATACACAGAAAATATTTCCTTTAGCTAGTGGACGTGTAGTTAAAGTAAATGTTGAAAATGGAGATTTTGTAAAAAAAGGAGATGTGTTAGCTGTAATTAACAGTAGTGAAGCAGCCGATTACGAAAGCCAATTGTCAGCTGCTGAGAGCAAAATGATTATTGCTGAGAGAAACAGAAATGCTGTCAGTGATATGTACAAAGATGGCTTGTCGTCTGAAAGAGAATTGGTTTCTGCTAGAAAAGAGTATGATGTGGCGGCAGCAGAATTTAATAAACAAAAACAATATCAGAAAATTTTTAGTTTATCAGGTGTGTCAACATATACCGTTCGTGCTCCCATATCAGGCTATATCGTTGAAAAAAACATTAATCCTGAATTCTATATACGTACAGATGACAATGTAAATATTTTCACCATTTCAAACATCAGCGATGTATGGGTTATGGTGAATTTATATGAGGTTGATTTGGACAAAATTAAAGTGGGCTACGAAGCAGAGGTAAAAACATTAAGTTATGATAAAATTTATTACGGTGTAATTGATAAAATCTTTAATGTAGTTGATCCAATAAGCAAAACTTTAAAGGCTAGGGTTAAATTACACAATGCCGATTATGCTCTGAAACCTGAAATGTTTGCTGGGGTTACTATTAACTATGCCGAAAAGGAAAGCAAGCTATATGTTCCATCCAATGCCATTATTTTTGATAAAAATAAATACTTTGTTATGGTGTATAAAGACAAATGTAACATTGAAACTCGTGAAATAAATTTGTACCTTGAGAATAAAGGTAAAACATACATAAACACTGGATTAACAGAAGGCGAAAAGGTTATTTCCAAACTGCAATTATTAGTTTATGACCAAATGAACGACTAAGAAATCTCGTTTATATGCGACTGGTTTAAAATAATTTTTAGGTAAGTCTAAAAATTTATTTTATGTTGCACAAAAATTATTCGCATGAAATATCTAAACCTCTCTCAAATCAAAATAATTATCTGTTCCGTTGTTCTACTTAATTTATCAATTGAAATAGATGCTCAAAATATAAAAGACAGCTCTGATCAAAGCTGGAGTTTTCACTTTCAGCAAACGAGTGTTTATCAATGGCACTATGGATTTGACGCTAAATACTCTGGTGAATATAGCCTTAGCAATAAAGAAGAAGATGCCATGTCATTAACTAGCACTATTTTTATTGGTAAAAGATTATGGAAAGGTGCTAATTTGGTTTTTAATCCTGAATTGGCTGGAGGGAGTGGTATTAGTCAAGCAAGAGGAATAGCGGGTTTTACTAATGGTGAAACTTTTAGAATTGGAGATCCTCGCCCTCAAGTATATTTAGCCCGTTTATTTATAGAGCAAAAATTTGCAATAGGTAATGAAAAGGAATTTGTAAAAGACGAAGCCAACACCGTTCAAGGATTCGAACCAACATCATATATTTCAGTAGTCGCAGGTAAATTCAGTAATGCCGATTATTTTGATTGCAACCAATATAGCCATGATCCTCGTTCGCAGTTTTTAAACTGGAGCTTGATGAGTGCTGGTGCTTGGGATTATGCTGCTAACACCCGTGGTTATACGTATGGAATTGTGTTTCAATATGTAACACCTAAATTATCATTAAGATACAGTTTTGCATCAGAGCCAACTGTGGCTAATGGACCTGAATTACATTCTGATATAGTTAAGTATCATGCACAAGCCTTTGAAGTTGAAAAGCCCTATACTGTTGGGAAATCTAAAGGGATTATTCGTGTAATGGCTTTTTATAACAATGCACCTATGCGAAGCTATAACCAAGCAGTTAAAGATGGAGATTTGGTGGTATCAACAGACCCAGCTCATCAAGCAAACATAAACCATAGTAAATACGGATTGAGTGCCAATCTTGAACATACTATTAACAACGACTTGGGGCTTTTTGCTCGTATTAGTTGTAATGACGGGGAAAACGAAACTTGGGCATTTACCGAAATAGATCACAGTGCCTGTTTAGGTTTGAGTGTGAGTGGCAGAAAATGGAAGCGACATGAAGATATGTTTGGCCTAGCAGGTGTTATCAATGGTATTTCAACACCACATCAAAACTATTTTAAAGCGGGTGGCAAAGGATTTATGGTGGGAGATGGGCAATTAAATTATGTTCCTGAAATGATTGCTGAAATATTTTATTCAGCCTTAATTCACGAAGACCATTTTTGGCTAACTCCTAATTATCAATTTGTAGCAAACCCAGGCTACAACAGCGATAGAGGGCCTGTAAGTGTTTTTGGATTAAGACTTCATGGGGAGTTTTAATTCAAAAAAAATTTCAAATGTGAATTGCTTACTTGTAACTTATAATATATTGGTAATAAATATTACCAACTACCGCTAGAGCCACCACCACCAAATCCGCCACCACCAAATCCACCAAAACCGCCTGAGCTTCCTCCACCTCCCGAGAATCCACCACTACCGAATGAACCCATAAATGGTGCGCCAAAGCCTCCATAAAATCCGCCACCTCGTCCGCCTTTGTTTCTGAAAATAAAAAACAAGATGAGGATGATGACAATAAAAATGATTTTGAATGCACTAGGTGATTTCTTACCTTTTACCTTTGGTTCATCATTCACATATTCGCCACGGGCAGCCATGAAAATAACATCAGTACCTTGGTCTAAACCTTCATAATAATTTCCTGCTTTGAAGTTGGGTTTAAAATAATCTTCACGTATTTTTCTTGTTAAAGCATCTGTGATAGTAGCCTCCATTCCATAACCCGTATGGATACGCATTTTATGGTCGTTTACTGCTAGGTATATTAAGATTCCGTTGTTTTTACCTTTTACTCCAATGCCCCAATTCTCGGCTAATCTTTGGCAGTAATCTGTTATATCATCATCTTCAAGGCTTTCCTCTGTAACTACAACCACTTGGGTGGATGTAGAGTCGTTATAAGCTAATAGCTTTTGCTCAAGAGCTGCATTTTGTTCTGATGACAAAACCCTCGCAAAATCATTTACCAACTTTGGAGGATTAGGTTTATTTGGTATGTCTTTGGCCGAAGCACTGAAGAATAAAAACAAGGCTATAAATACCTTTAAAATATTACGCATCGGCTTGCCCTCCAAAAGATATATCGTTACTCAATTCATTGTTGTCGTTGCTTTGATAAGGAAAAAATTCTTTCAACTTTTCCCCTGCTTTGGCAATGCCTTCAGCAAGACCATTGGTAAAATTATTTTGCTTAAAATGCTGTGTCATTATGTCCCTCACTTCATTCCAAAAGGTATCACT
>CAIVPY010000598.1 GCA_903907885.1 uncultured Bacteroidota bacterium | reverse complement strand
AATTGAAAATTCCAAGCACTCTATCATTTTTTCTTTAATCGATAGCTTCCCATAGTTCAATTTTGTTTTCTTCTCCGTCAAGAATATGAACAAATTTCCCATAGTCATAAGTTTCAATTTTATCCACTATAGTTACCCCTTCTTTTTTTAACTCTTCAACAAGTACTTCCAAATTTTCAACTCGGTAATTTATCATAAAATCTTGTGTCGAAGGTCCAAAGTATTTTGTAGATTCTGGAAATGGTGTCCATTGTGTTTGTGCTTTTTTGCTACTGTCTGCACTTTCATACCATTCAAAAGTTGCACCATAAGGGTTAGTGTTTAATCCAAGATGCTTTTGGTACCACTCATTGGTTTTTTTTGGGTCTTTGCATTTGAAAAATATGCCCCCAATTCCTGTTACTCTTTTCATATTATTATTGTTAGTTGTTGTAATTGTTTTAAAAGCAAACCCGAGATAAAAAGTTGCTGCAAATGTTAATGCTATTATTGTTTTCTTCATTTCTCTCAAATGTATTTATTTAGGTCGTTTCCTCATTGCCACTAATTTGTATGTATGTTTTAGGATAGCTTATTTATTATTTTCAATTATAATTATTTTTTTATTTACATAGTATGAAGATATTTGTTTAATTCGGTTCGTACCAATTTGCTTTGTTAAATATGATTAAATTCTTGGTTAATTAATTCGTAATTGCTAATCAGAACAAGCTGGAATTATTGTTCTTGCTCAACCCCATATCTTATTGCTTCTTCAAGTATATGAATATTTATATCTTTAAGCGTTTTGAATTTAATGCAATACCCACTCACGCTAGCCTTGCCTAGTTCTTTTCCAAAAGTTTGGGCTAAGTAGGTTTTATCTTTAATACCCATGATATAGAAAGAGAATCCAGTTGTGTTTGCACTCAATCCAATTTGATAAAACTCTCTGCTTGTTCCATCAGCATATTTTATCATGTATGCTCCATATCCTATATTAGGATTAGAAACCGTTTTACCGTTATCATCTTTGCCATCCAAAAACCATAATTTAGGTGTGGGGATTATTTGAAGTATAAGCAAGTGCAAGGTATTCATTTCGCTACGTTTTGGTTCAACTTGGCTATTAATATACTCATTGATTTTTTCTTGTACGTTCATGTAAATTTAATATTATGGGTTTATTTTTTTGCAATTTTAGTCGTCAACACAATTCTTTTCTTTTGAAGTTTAAGCCTTGATCATTGAAATTCTATTTGCAAGCATTTTCCCTAAATCTAGCCTATCTTGAATCAATGTGTTTAGGTTGCCGAATATCACATCAAAAAGGATGATTTGAGTTATTACTATCAAATTATATTTAACGAATATATTTTTTGTTCACAAAACTCAAACGAACTTTTAAATTTTTGAATGTTGCTTCTGCGGTTGGTTTACTTTGCAATTTAGTTACTCTTGGTGTTTAGCACTACAACATTTGCAGGATAAAAGAAGAAATGTTGGGTAGCCTCTGACAAACAAAAACCAAATATACTAAATTAAGAGAGGTGAATTTCGAATTAGTTTTTACTTATTAAAACCTCAGCAATGGCAAGGTCTTCAGGGGAAGTTATTTTAATATTACTATACGAACCTTCAACCAAGTGAATCTTAGCGCCCACACTTTCTAAAACACTTGCATCGTCAGTAAAATTATCATGTTCTGCATTTTGGTATGCTGCTTTAATTTCAGAACTATGAAATACTTGAGGTGTTTGAATAAGATAGTAATTGTTTCTGTTTACGTTTTTATTTCCAAACAAATCCACTTCCCGAATAGAGTCTTTCAGCCTAACGGCAAGTACGGCATTGCCTTTTTGCTCACAAGTATCATAGGCTTTTATTAATAATTCTTGGCTTATAATTGGTCTTACACCGTCATGAATAGCAACGATACCATCTGAGACATAAGTTAAACCGTTTTTCACAGACTGAAATCGTGTATCGCCACCTGATACTAAAATATGAGGAATAGTAAATAAATGTTTTATTGTTAATTCTTGCCAATAATTCTTTTGTGCTTCAGGAAGAACCAAAACTATTTGGATGTCAGGAATTGAGGCAAAAGCCTCAATGGTATGCATTAATACGGGTCGGCCTTGTAACAATAAAAATTGTTTGGGAGTTTCAGTTCCCATTCTCAATCCCTTTCCACCCGCCACAATCAAGGCATATTTTTTCATCATAAATATTTTACAATTTTAAGAAATATGTATAACACAAAATCTCAAAATATGTAAATCGAAAAATTAGATAATTAGCATGGCATCACCATAAGCCATAAATTTGTATTTCTTTTTAATAGCCTCATCATATGCTTGCATCAACAAATCATAGCCTGCAAAACCAGCAGTAGCCATTAGTAATGTAGATTCAGGTGGATGAAAATTGGTGATTAAGCAGTTGGCTATTTTGAAATCGTGAGGAGGGAAAAGGAATTTATCTGTCCAAAGGGTCAATGGGTTTAATCTATCTTTTGATGAAACTGAAGACTCGATTGCACGCATAACTGAATTACCCACTGCTACTACTTTTCTTTTTTCATCTATAGCTTGGTTAACAATTTGACAAGCATCTGGAAGAATTTCGAAAAATTCAGAATCCATTTTATGCTTCGTCAAATCTTCAACTTCAACAGTTCTAAAGGCACCTAAGCCATTATGTAAAGTTATATCTGCAAACTTCACCCCTTTAATCTCAAGTCTCATCATCAACTCACGTGTAAAATGAAGACCAGCTGTTGGAGGAATAACCGCTCCTACCTTTTTAGCAAAAATGGTATTGAATCTCTCTTTGTCTAATTTCTCAACAGGTCTATCGATGTATTTGGGCAAAGGCATTTCGCCTAATTTCTCAATTGTTTTCCAAAGTTCTTCATCTGGACCTTCGAATAAGAAACGAATGGTACGACCGCGAGAAGTAGTATTATCAACCACTTCAGCCACTAAATCATCATTTCCAAAATACAATTTATTGCCGACACGAATTTTTCTTGCAGGATCAACCAACACATCCCAAAGTTTCATTTCTTTATTCAATTCGCGAAGCAAAAACACCTCAATTTTAGCCCCAGTTTTCTCTTTGCTTCCATAAAGGCGCGCAGGAAAAACCTTGGTATT
>CAIVPY010000597.1 GCA_903907885.1 uncultured Bacteroidota bacterium | reverse complement strand
TTCCTTTTTGCTTATTTAATAAAGTAGTAGAAAGTTCTGCCCAAACTGGGTAAGCGGCTACATATTCCAATCGATTGCTAAGTTGTGAGGCATAAGATTCTTTAAATCCTTGCGCAAAAGCAAAACGAATAATAAATAACAATATGAGTATAATTTTTGTTTTCATTTTTTAGAAATAACGAGGACTTATAAATGCATTTTTCTTACTGAATAAATTTATTGAAACCACTAATTCATGATTTCCAAATTGACTTGACCTCATACCGTTAATTGGGAAATCAAAGGCATAGCCAAACATTAAGTTATTAGGTAATTGATAGGAAGTATTAAAACCAATTGATTCATTCATTCTATACATAACACCTAGCCAAACTTGTTTGTAAAAAAAAGCTGATACATTAAAATCTGTAGTTAATGGGGCATTTGCAGTATATTTTATTAGCAAGGAGGGTTTTAAGTCAACAACACTATTGATAGGAAATACATAGCCACTCATGATGTATAAATGTGGTTGATTAATGGCATTGCCAATTTGATTATCCACTGATTGTTTAAGCAATTTGGGTATTGAAAAACCAGCATAGAACTTTTTACCATATAAGTAAGTACCAAAGCCAAAATTAGGCGAAAGGGTATTGCTTGATACTAAATAATTAGGATCAGTTGGGTCATTTACAATTAAACCAGAAAAACCAAATGAGTTTTGAGAAAACCCTGCTGATAGACCTAAGGAAAGTCTTACATTATCTTCATTTAATTGAATATGATAGGCAAAGTTTGCCATAGTATTTAAAGCAGACCTTGCTCCAATTTTATCATAACTTATCGTAGCACCTAGTCCAATTTTTTTTCGAGCAATTGGTGCTTGAACCGAAAGAAATTGGGTTTTAGGTGCGCCATCCCATCCAACATATTGAACCCTTGAAACGCCTGTAATATTAAAGACTCCATTACTACCCGCATAAGCAGGATTAAAAAATAATGGATTGTAAAAATAAAATGAATGCTGTGGATCTTGCTGAGCAAAAATCGAAAGTGATAATAATAAAAACAGTTTACTTATTATATATTTCATAGCTATTTAAGGTTGAATTTCTAAAAAACCTTTAAATGGTTCTTGAGATTTTTTATTTGTTTCTATTAAGTAAAAATAGGTAGCTGCAGGCATCGTTTCATTACTTCCTTCTTGACGTCCATTCCAATCATTGTGGTATGGTGAGGCTGAAAAAACTAAATTTCCCCATCTATTAAATATTTGCACATTGTTATTAGGATATAAGTCTAAATGTTCAATTACCCACAAGTCATTTTTGTTGTCATTATTAGGTGATATGAATTGAGGGATTATCAATGGTATCAATGGTATGCAGTTAAGGACGAAAGTATCACTTACCACACATCCTACTTGATCTATAACATTCACAATGTATGAGCCTGCGTTTAATTGATAGATATGATTCCCAGATTTACCATTATTCCACAAATAATTAAATCCACCTTTTCCACCAAAGGCTTCAATGTTAATACTTCCATTTTCTTCTCCACATTCACCCGATACTGTATCTAATAGGTGTACTTGAATAACATCGGGTTGAATTATGGTAACTGTATTGCTGTCCTTGCAGCCATCCGTATTATTCACCAAAACTTGATATGTTCCTGCATGTAAATTTTCAGCTTGGTTTATAACTGAGACATTTGGTTTCCAAGTATAATTCACTCCAATAGATGCATTATCTGTATTAATTAAAATATTGCCATCTGCACCATTGTAACAGGTTACATCTGTTTTAGCTATGGTTGTTATTTTTATGGGTGTTGGTGGGCTTACTATAACACTATCTTTAGTTATACATCCTGTAATATTATCTGTTATTTTTACCTTATATATTCCTGCTGCACCTACCTCTGGATTTAAAGTAGAATCACCAAATAGCAAGAGTGGTCCTGTCCAATATGCTTTGCAATTTGTAGG
>CAIVPY010000596.1 GCA_903907885.1 uncultured Bacteroidota bacterium | reverse complement strand
AGTGGGACAACGAACGGGCCGTAAATTCCAGTTTGGTGACACCTTAGAAGTGGTGGTGGTTTCAGCAGATATAATCAAACGACAAATTGATTTAAGTATGCTCGAAACAGAGACCATGAAAAATTTTAAAAGCAAATGGGATAAAACAAAAGGCAAAAAATCAGGAGCCTCAAAAAAATCAAGTGGGGAAAGAAGAACGAGAAGAGGAAGATGATATGCTGGTTTTATTTTATTTTGAATGATTAATTACGAATTGAAAAGGTATTTTTTTTTCTTTTTGAGACTATTACTGTTAGTCGATTCCTATATAAACCAACCCAAATATTTAAATTTATAAAATCAAAAAAAGGTAATAAGATTGATTTTAATATATCACTAATTATTTTAAGTATCTATCCAAAAAAGTCATATAAATTATTTCTAATTTATTTTACCCAATCAATTTTGCTATACCTCTATCTCACCTTCAAATACTTTTACTGCTGGACCTTGAAGATATACTTGTTTGAATGATTGTTCATTTGGGGAGTATTTTACAGAGAGCGTGCCACCTAAGGTTTTAACAGCAATGGTATTCCCAACTATCGAATTTCTTTGCGAATAAGCTAAAACACTGGCAGTAACTCCCGTACCACAACTATATGTTTCATCCTCAACACCTCGTTCGTAGGTTCTTACTTTTAACTCGCTTTCGCTTAAGATATTTACAAAATTCACATTGATCCCTTCTTTGGCAAACTCATCATTATACCTAATCTTTTTTGCCATCGAAACAATGTCAATACTAGCAATATCGGTATCAATAAAAACTACATAATGAGGTGATCCAGTGTTCAGCACGAATTCGTCATGGCTTCTTTTTTCGATAGAATCAACATCTTTCATTAGAAGGGATACAATGCCATTTTGATATTCAGCTTCATGATAGCCATCTACTGCATAAAAGACTGCTTTATGCGAAACCACATGCATATCTTTGGCAAACTGAGCTATACATCTTCCGCCATTGCCACACATACTACTTTCACGTCCATCACTGTTATAATATTTCATATAGAATTCAGCCGATTCATGTTTCTGAAGAAGTATCAAACCATCAGCGCCTATTCCAAATCTGCGATGACACAATTGCTCAATTAATCGAGTATTATCACCTTTGGGGAAAAGTGAAATTCTGTCATCAATCATGATAAAATCATTTCCTGTTCCTTGGTATTTATAAAATTGGATTTTCAATGTCAGTAATTGTGAAAATTGTTGTCAGACAAAAGGAGAATTTCATTATCAGACAGATGTAAAATAATTTGGTTGGTGCGTTTCAATAGAAAAATATTATTTGGTTTTTGATGTCCAAACAAGATTAGTTTTTTGCCATTAAAAGTGTATCCCGCATAATCTTCAGGAGATTGCCAAAACTCCAAATACACCTGTTGTTGTTTAGCCTTAGCAGGATTTTTTATTATAGTTCTCAAGGCAATGGCACTGCTCATACTGTCAGTTATCAAACTATCTGTATCTAAAAGTAAATTTTTCTGTTTTTCTTTAAAGGCCTCAAAATCAATT
>CAIVPY010000595.1 GCA_903907885.1 uncultured Bacteroidota bacterium | reverse complement strand
CCTCCCACCAAATCTCTTCTATAGTTTATAACATAACTGGGTGTGCAAGGTTATTAAATCCTTTAGCTTTTTTTGAAGCTAAGTACCCATCCCTAAAAAATAAAGATTCTCACCTCTTTCCAAAACAGTGTCGGCATCGGGCTTCGTAGGTATCTTTTTCTCCTAACATAACTAAAGAATCATCACTGGTTTTTCGATAAGAGTGTGTTGCTAAATCTCCACAAACCATGCAGATAGCATGAACTTTGGTTACATATTCGGCTATTGCCATCAATTTTGGCATAGGTCCAAAGGGTTTTCCTAAGTAATCCATGTCAAGGCCTGCAACCACAACACGCACACCTTGTTCGGCTAGCTTTTCGCACACATATACCAATTCATCATCAAAAAATTGAGCTTCGTCAATACCAATTACATCAGCTTCATTGGCCATTAATAAAATATTGAGGGATGAGCCAACAGGTGTGGAAGAAATAGAGTTTGAATTGTGTGAAACCACATCGTTTTCATCATAGCGAGTATCCAAAGCAGGTTTGAAAATCTCAACCTTTTGGTTAGCAATTTTTGCCCTATTAAGTCTACGAATTAATTCTTCGGTTTTGCCCGAAAACATAGAGCCACAAACAACTTCTATCCAGCCTTTTTTATATGATGTATTTCTGTGTGGTTCTAAAAACATTTCGGACAAAAATAACTTTTTGACTCACATGTAAAAATGTTGTTTTGATTTTGTTGAATGTTTTGAGAGAGATTAAAGTTATGGATAAATGGGTTAGGAATATAAGTGGTGTAAAACTAAGCTAAATTGTTCCTATACTATATGTTCGCTTGATACTTAATAACACATGTTTATTTTTATTATTATCAATTATCATTTAAAAAACAATTTTTGCCCCTATGAATTCATTGCAACTGATAACTAAAATTAAGAGCCGTTTGGCAGAGATAACCGAACTGACTGATGAAATATTGACTCATAACAATAATTTGCTGCCTATTGAGAAGGAAGTTTTAAAGAAAAATTGTGCAGAATTGTATGATCTACTGCTAAAGCTTAAAACCAATGAAGAGCAAATAATTGAAAATGTTGCGCCTAAAGTAGAGACCCCAAAAGCCGAAGAATCCATAATAAAAAGTAGTCCTATCCTTGAATTGGTAAAGGAATTGCCTAAATTGGAAGAGATTGTGATTGAAGATTTACCTTCATTTAATACCATCATTGAAACGGCAGGTGAAGAACATACTTTAAACAGCATTGCTGAAATTATTGTGGAAGAAGAAGTGATAATAGATGAGCCGGAAATTATTCCAGTCGTTGAAGAGCCTGCAGTGGTTATACAAACCCCAATAGTTGAAAATAAAATTGAAACACATAAACCTGCTGATTGGAAACCTGAATTGAAAATTGGCAGAACAGTAATGCCCGAAATACCTAAAGAAGAGCCTAAATCTGAGCCTTTTTTAAGTGTCGAAAAACTTGTTTTGCCAAACAAATCAGAAGACGAGCTTAGTTTTAATGATAGAATTGCAAAAAATATTGAACGATATCAAATATCTGACAAAACAATTGAGCCCAAAATAGACAATTTAAAAACAGCTATCTCGCTAAACAAGAAAATTGCTTTTGTCAACGAGCTTTTCAAAGAGAATGTAGTTGATTATGCCAAGAACATTGATAGAATAAATAATGCATTAGACATCAATGAGGCTATGCTCTATTTTTCCGAGTTGAAAACGCAATATAATTGGCAGGCGACAAATGAACTAGTAATTGAGCTGGAAAAACTTATTCAGCGCAGGTTTTAGTGCATTTTGATATTGACAAAATCATTTATTATTTACAATTAATTCAAAAAATTTAGACGTATTTTCGCAGGTCTTATTTATTCAAATTATGCTTAATTATAATCGTAAAAACTATAGTGACGAAACCCTTATAGATCTTTATAAAGCCATTGTAAAACCACGTCTTATTGAAGAGAAAATGCTTATTTTACTAAGACAAGGAAAAGTAAGCAAATGGTTTAGTGGTATAGGGCAAGAGGCTATTAGCGTAGGTTGTGTGAAGGCATTACATGATGATGAATATGTACTTCCTTTGCATCGTAATTTGGGAGTTTTTACAGGTAGAAATATTCCTTTTGCCAAGCTTTTCAGTCAATGGCAAGGTAAGAATAATGGTTTTTCAAAAGGCCGTGAGCGCTCATTCCATTTCGGTACCAACGAATATCATATTGTAGGAATGATTTCTCATTTAGGCGCCATGTTAGGCGTGGCTGATGGTATTGCCTTGGCTCATAAAATTAGAAAAGAGAAAAAAATAAGTGTAGTTTTTAGTGGAGATGGTGGTGCTAGCGAAGGAGATTTTCACGAAGCCATAAATACTGCTGCAGTTTGGCAGTTGCCTGTTATTTTTTTAATAGAAAATAATGGTTATGGATTATCTACTCCTACCAATGAGCAGTTTCGATTTAAAAGTTTTATAGATAAAGGGGTAGGTTATGGTGTTGAATCATATCGCATTGATGGTAATAATATTTTAGAAACCTATGATGTGATAAAAAACCTTGCCGAATCTATGCGAAACAACCCACGCCCTGTATTGTTAGAATGTATGACGTTTCGTATGCGTGGTCACGAGGAAGCATCTGGTGTTAAATATGTGCCACAAGAATTATTTGAAATTTGGGGCAAAAAAGACCCAGTAATCAATTACGAAAAATACCTTTTAGAAAATAACATCATTACTCAGGAACAAATTGCAAGCATCAAATCTGAGATTAAGTCAGAAATAGATGCAGGTGTAATTTCGGTTGAGAACGAACCTGAAATTAACCCTGTGACAGAAGAAGAAACGAATGATATTTATAAAGCCGTATCTGTCCTTTCTTCAAGCAATTATGAAAATTTGCAGCATGTAACCGTTAAGCCAGAAACTTCTCAAAAAACCAAAAAACGCTTGGTAGATGCCATTAGTGATGGGTTAAAGCTATCCATGCGAAAACATGATAACCTTGTATTGATGGGGCAAGACATTGCTGAGTATGGAGGTGTGTTTAAAATTACACAGGGTTTTTTGGAAGAGTTTGGCAAAGCAAGGGTGAGAAATACCCCACTTTGTGAAAGTGCCATTTTAGGTGTTGGATATGGCTTGTCTATCAAAGGCATGAAAGCCATGGTAGAAATGCAGTTTGCAGACTTTGTGAGTGTAGGGTTTAATCAAATTGTAAACAATTTGGCTAAAAGCTACTACCGTTGGGGACAAAATGCAGATGTGGTGGTGAGAATGCCTACAGGTGCAGGCATGGGAGCAGGTCCTTTCCACTCACAAAGCAACGAGGCTTGGTTTTTCCACGTTCCCGGATTGAAAATTGTTTACCCTTCTACACCTGGAGATGCTAAAGGATTGTTATCAGCGAGTATATCTGACCCTAACCCAGTTTTGTTTTTTGAGCATAAAAACTTGTATAGGAATACCGAAATTGAAGAAGAAGTATTTGATGATTATTATGAACTAGAAATTGGTCCTGCTCGAATGGTTCAAGAAGGGGGGGAGATATCTATTATTACGTATGGTGCGGGTGTTCATTGGGCTAGTAAATATGCCAAAGAACAAAACATTGATGCTGATATTATTGATTTAAGAACCCTCATGCCATGGGATAAAAATGCCGTTGAGCAAAGTGTGAAGAAAACGGGTAAAGTAATAGTATTGCATGAGGATACATTAACGGGTGGAATAGGGGCAGAGATTGCCGCACACATAGCACAACATTGCTTCAAGTTCTTAGATGCACCTGTTGTAAGGGTGGCATCCTTAGATACACCAGTTCCTTTCAATACAGATTTAGAGCAAAATTTCTTGCCTAAAGAAAGGTTGAAAACAGCTATTGATGAATTGTTGAACTATTAATTTAGCACTGTTTCTAAAATAGCTTTTACACTTTCCGTTGTAAAAGGTTTGGATAGAAAAGCAACATTCGCAAGGTTTCCTATGCGTTGTGCGAAATCATCTTGACTGATTGAACTTACAAATACCACTTTGCATTTATCACCTATAATCTTGGATGTATTAATACCATCCATGCTGTTTTGCAAACCAATGTCCATCATCACAAGGTCTATCTTTTCAAGCCTTGCAATGTCGATGGCTTCAAAGCCGCTTGCTGTGCTAATGATATTTGTGTGGCCTAAGTTTTCTAATGCTTTGCGAAGCAAACCTCTGCTCACAGCATCATCTTCAACAATCAATATTTTAATATTTTTCATAGCACTTTTGTTTCAACAAATTTTACTAAAAATATTGACAAATACCTAAATAGTTTTTTGGCATATTTGGGTTTCTATATTAGTTCATAAAAAAACAGCACATCAATTCTCTTACTTCTTCAACTTATAATCTGTCCTAAGCACCCTAATGGTAGTTCTTCTGTTTTGTTGGTGTTCTTCTTCGTTGCAATCAACGCCATCAGTGCAATCGTTTACGAGTTTGGTTTCACCATAACCTACAGGTGACAATCGGTCTTTTGAAATGCCTTTTTTTACCAAATAGTCAACACAACTTTGAGCACGTTTTTTTGAAAGCTCTAAGTTGTAGTCTGCAGGTGCACGACTATCGGTGTGAGATGCTAATTCTATAACAATATTGGGGTTGTTTTTCAATATCACAATAAGTGAGTCTAATACATTTTTAGATTCGATACGTAGGTCGTATTTGTCTAAATCATAAAAGATTCCTTGAAGTGTAAAGTCCACCTCTGGTGCAGGTATTGGGTCTAAGTACAAAGTAATTTCAAGTGTCGAATCTTTGCTAATTCCTTTGCTTGATATGGCTGTTGTAGCGCTTGAAAAATATTTTTCTTTGCTCGCAAAAATACTCAATAAGTTGTTCAAAGGAAGCTCACCAGAGAACTCGCCTTTTTCGTTCGATTTAATACTATAAATATTTTTACCCATGCTATCATTCAGAACTACCAAAGCACTTGTAGGTTGGTTTTCGTCACGGTCAATGGTTTTTACCCTTAGGATAAAGACATAGGGTTTAATGGTAATGCTATATATATCATCATCGCCAAGGCCGCCCTCTCTGTTTGAGCTAAAATAGGCGATAGGTTTTTCAGCTTGTCTTTTGCTTTTGGGTATAAAATTGATACCAAAATCATCTCCACCCGAGTTGATGGGATATTGAATGTTTACAGCACTTTTAAAAGTTCCTACAGAGTCTTGTGTTTTAAAAACATCCAAACCACCCATGCCAACATTTCCTTTGGTTGAGTAGTAAATTACACCCTCTTCATCTACGAAAGGAAACATATCATCTTCATTGGTATTTACATTAGGTCCCAAATTAACAGGCTTACCCCATTTGTTTTTTATCTCATCATAAATGCAATAGTATAGGTCCTTTTCGCCATAACCATCAGGCATATCGCTGCTAAAAAACAAACGCTTGCCATCTGCACTTAATGCTGGGTGTCCACAGCTGAACGAATCAGAATTAAAAGGCAATAGGGTAGGGGATATCCATATGTTGTTTTGAAAATAACTCACATAAATTTTGCAATTCATCCCTTTGCCATCTGAGCCATTGCATTGGGTAAAATACATGGTGCTGTTAGTGCTGTCAATCCAAGCGGTACCATCATTAAAATTAGTATTAACAGCACCTTTAACATTATTTGGTTTCGAAAAGGCATCACCCACTAAATTAGCCTCAAAAAAATCACTGCATTTTTGACCAGTCCACTCAAATATTTCTTTGCCTTGGGCCTCCTTACGTGAGGATGACCAGATAAGTTTGTTGTTGCTAAAAAAAGGAGAGTAATCGCTAAATTCGGTATTCAGTTCTTTTACATTTTTGATGGTAAATTTTTCAGGATTTGCCTTCCAGGTTTGTGCTACTATGCAAGATTGTTGGGCTAACTTTCCTTTTACATCTGTCGGTACTTCAAATAAAAAATCATAAAATTGACGGCCGGCATCATCATATCTTTCAAAGTTTTTGAGCAATTGACCATAGCTGTAAAGAATATTTGGGTCGGGGTATTTTGAGTTGACAGTTTCTTCATACCACTTGATGGCTTGCTTATAATTATTACTTCTTCGATAACTTTCGGCAATATTAAAAAGCGTTTTTTGCTTTAGTTCTTCATCTTTTATTTTGGCAAAAGCTTTTTTATAAAAGCCTGCAGCTGTATTATATTTCTTAGAAGCAAAGGCAGCATTGCCTCTGTCTAAATCAAGAGTATAGGCTGGGGCAGGAGCCTGACCTTTAGCAAAAAGACAAAATAAAAAGCTAATTAGTAAGAAATAGTATTTCATAAATGTTATTACCATTCAAATTAAACTAAAAGCAAACAGAAATTGTCTATAAATAATTTTAATCTTATGGAAATACTATACAAGATAATATGCTATAGCTATTGCAATTATAAAACAATTAAAACTACCTACTATAATTAGGAGCTTCTTTGGTAATGGTAACATCATGTGCATGACTCTCTTTCGACCCAGCAGTTGTTATTTTAATAAACTTAGCTTTTTGCAATGCTTCAATATCAGAAGCACCACAATAACCCATACCTGCGCGCAATCCACCCACAAACTGATATACTACCTCTTTCAAAGTTCCTTTGTAGGGCACAATACCCACAATACCCTCGGGCACTAGTTTCGAAATTTCGTCTTCAGCATCTTGGAAGTAACGGTCTTTGCTACCCTCTTTCATGGCCTCAATACTTCCCATGCCTCGGTATGATTTAAATTTACGTCCTTCGTAAATAATGGTTTCACCCAAACTCTCTTCAACACCCGCAAAAATAGAACCCGACATCACCGTGCTTGCACCTGCTACCAATGCTTTTACAAGGTCGCCACTGTATCTTATACCTCCATCCGCAATTACCGGAACACCTGAACCGCGTAAGGCTTTTGCTGCTTCGTAGACAGCGGTTAACTGAGGCACACCTATACCTGCAATGATACGAGTGGTACATATAGAACCTGGTCCAACGCCCACTTTTACACCATCTACTCCTGCATCAAGTAAGGCTTTTGCTCCTTCGCCTGTAGCCACATTTCCTGCAATGATATCAAGGTTGTTAAAAATGCTTTTCATGCGCTTAACCTCTCCCAACACCCCTTTAGAGTGGCCATGAGCGGTATCAATAATAACTACATCCACACCTGCTTTTACCAAGGCGGCTATTCGCTCTTCAGTATCAGCTGTAACACCAACTGCAGCGCCTACTATCAGTCTTCCATGTTGGTCTTTACAAGCATTTGGATGGTCTTTAATTTTTAAAATATCTTTATAGGTAATTAATCCTTTTAACTTGCCATCTTTATCAACTACAGGTAACTTTTCAATTTTATATTGTTGTAGGATGGTTTCAGCCTGTGTTAAATCAGTTCCTTCGGGTGCAGTAATTAGGTTT
>CAIVPY010000594.1 GCA_903907885.1 uncultured Bacteroidota bacterium | reverse complement strand
GGAATATAATCCTCAAAACCACCGCTCAAATCGTCCAGTATGATTACTCTGTGTCCCATTGCTAAACAATGTTTAGCCACATGTGAGCCAATAAAACCAGCTCCTCCTGTTATTAATGATGTTGTCATAGTTGTAGGTTTTTATATATTATTAAACTGCCGAATGTTTTGAATTGTATAAATTCCAAAATGTCCCTCGTAAAAACGCTCTCAAATGTACAAATTGTCCTTTAGAAATATATTTAAATATTGCTTTTGGAGCAGTAAATAAAATATAAAATATTATGAATGCAATAAATTGAATGAAATTAGAGTTTCTACGCATATAAAGAATTCTGTTTCTAGTATGGTAATATGCTTTATTAGCACTCTCTTTACCCATAGTTATTGATTCTTTGTGGTAAATCTTTCCTTTTGGTTGAAAATAAATATGGTATCCCGCTTTAATAATTCGAGTACTCCAATCCCACTCTTCATAATAAATAAAAAAACTTTCTGGAAACATACCTACTTTGTCGATGATCTCGCGAGAAACAAGCATAGCACCTCCATGCGAACCTGCGGTATATCCTCCTTTATCATCAAATTGCCCCACATCTTCTTGCAACGAACCTACAGCAGTTGTTCTACCTGTATATGGATTGATTGGGTTAAATCCTGCATATTGAATGATATTTTTCCTTTCGAAAAACATGAGTTTAGGACTTACAACTCCAATCGTTTTGTCTTGTGTAAAGGGCTCGTATAATACATTTAACAAATCAGGTGTTACTTCGGTATCGTTGTTAACGATAAAAATATATTCACCTTTGGCTTGACGCATACCCCAATTGTTACCACCTGTAAACCCTAAGTTTTTTTCGCTTCTTAACACCTTTGTATTAGGATAGTTTGCAGATTTAATTCTTTCGGTAGGATCAATTTTTGAACCCATATCGCAAACCAAAATTTCATAATTAGTCCACAATAGACTTCTGGTTGATTCTAAAAACTCGCATGTTACATCCGTTTGATTCCAATTAAGGGTTACAATCGAAATCAAAGTATAATTTTCGGTTTGCATAACTTTCACTTATTTAAGCAAAAGTATAAATAATTCCGTATAAGGCTGAATGAAATTGTTGATATTTTACACATTTGAGTGTTTAAAAGTAAATGAAATCTAAATTTTAAAGACAATAACAATACTTTTATGATATTGATTGGATTTATAATATAGTTTTATGATTTTGATCTTTTTTTCCAATACCAAACTTCATCTTGTGATTCTTTATCAATTTGATTCCAATAAAATGGCGTTACAAACTTCCCATTTTCTGTTTTAAGTTGCCTGTTATATACACCATTAACAGGGTTAAATGTAAGATCAGTAACACCAACGGTGAAGGTTTCATGAACTATTGCTATATCAGTCGGGGCTCCCTCTTCTGTATTTTCAGCAGGTGCCGCTTTGGTACCTTTAGGTGGGGGACTTTTAACAACCTTTACTTCAAATCCATTAAATTCTAATAGGCTTTTAAGGAAATCAACTCTTTCTTGACTACAGTTTTTTTCGATAATAGAGCATTTTAAATCTCCTAAATCTTCAAATGTATAATTTGCATTTAACGACATACTCTCTATTCTTTAATGGGTTAATTGATTAATTAAATCGTAAATATTGCTAGCAAATCCAACGATTATTACTCCTGTCATACAAACAATCATACCAACTTTAGATGATAAACTGCCTTCCACTTTTGCAATGGGATTTTCGTTAGGATCAACAAAAATGGCTTTTACCACACGTAAATAATAGTATAATGAAACTATCATATTCAAAGAGGCTATGATTACTAGAATATAATTTCCCTTACTGGCACCAGCAGTTACCAAGAACATTTTACCGAAAAATCCTGCTGTAGGTGGTACTCCTGCCAGGGAGAATAATGAAATGGCTAGTACCCAACTTAGCATTGGATTTGTTTTATAAAAACCTTTGTAATCACTAATATTTTCTTTGTCGGCAAGAGCAGATACCAAACCAATTACACCAAATGCACCAAGGTTACTTAATAAATATACCAATAAGAAGTAAATGATGGCGGTACTTCCCATTTGATTACCTGCTGATAAGCCTAGCAAAATATATCCAGCTTGGGCAATAGAAGAAAATGCCAAAAAGCGCTTGATATTATCTTGACGTATGGCAAATAAATTTCCAACAGTAATGGTTAGAATGATGCTCAAGAACAAAATATTATACCACATACTTTGCAAATTAATAAACAAGGGACTAAGTGTTGAAATAAAAACAAATGCGATAGCTGCCTTTGAAATAACTGAAAGGTATGAAGTAACTGTAACTGGTGCTCCTTCATATACATCGGCAGTCCAAAGATGAAAGGGCACAGATGATAATTTAAAAGCAAAACCAATAAAGATGAGAATAAGTGACAATATTTGTAAATGTCCGCTACCTAAGAGGCTTGGTAATTCTGCAAAGTTTAAGGTGCCTGTGCAACCATATAAAAACGATATACCAAATAGCATGATGCATGATGAAAACGCAGATAATAAAATCATTTTAACAGCTGCTTCTGATGATTTGGTTTTTTCTAAATCAAAATTGGCTAATGCAGCCAAAGGAATAGAAGCCAACTCCAATCCTAAATAGAACATTAACAAGTTACCGCTTGACATCATGAAAAACATTCCTAACAATGTGGAGAGCAAAAGCATGAAAAATTCAGGAACATGCTTATGTGATTTTAACCAATCAAAGGCAAGAAGTGAAATAATTAATGTCCCAAAATTCAAAATGTTCTTTTCTAAAGCGAGGGTGGGGCTATTTTGAAACATTCCGTTGAAAAGACTACCATCTCCATTGAACATAAAGCCTATAGCAAAATTCAAAAGCAGCATGAAATTAACCAAATAAAGCCAAGTGGTATTGTCTTTTATTTCGTCCCACACTTTGAGTATAAGAAGTATAAAAATCATGAGTGTTAAACTCATTTCAGACTTCATCAATATAAAAAAATCAGTATTCATTCATTTATTTCATTTATCAAATTCAAACCACTTTATTAATTTACTATGCCTCCTCTAGTCAGATTTTCCATAATGATTTGGGCATCTGGAGCAATTAAGTTATACAACCAAAATGGCGCTATACCAATGGCCAATATGCCAATAATTAAAAGCACTGAAGCGAATTTTTCGTTCCAATTAGCATCTTTTAGTTCTAAGTAATGTTGATTGGTGATTGGGCCCATTACGGCTTTGCCTGCGGCACGTAATATATAGACAGCTGTTACAACAATGGATGCTGCAGCCAATATGGTAGCAGTTCTATGGAATGCATCTGGACGTTGCCAAGCTCCTACAAAAACTGTCATTTCTGCAACAAATCCACTTAAGCCAGGTAAACCTAATGAGCACAATCCTGTAATTACATAAACTGTTCCAATAAAAGGCATGACTTTTAATAAACCACCTAAATCAGACAATTGACGTGTGTGTGTACGTTCATAAATCATTCCAATGGCACCGAAGAAAAGGGCTGTCATAACTCCATGCGACACCATTTGTAGAACAGCACCGATAATAGCAATTTTGGTTAACATCCCAATTCCTAATAAGATAAATCCACAATGACTTATCGAGGAGTAAGCATTCATGTACTTTAAATCTTTTTGCATCAATGTGGCAAATGAGCCATAAATAATGGCAATGGTTGCCAATAAAACAATAATCCAAGAATACTCTTGAGCGGCTTCAGGCATCAAATAAGTAGCAACCCTCAATGCACCATAACCACCTAGTTTCATTGATATACCTGCCAAAAACATGGAGGCAGCTGTTGGAGCAGAAGAGTGCCCATCAGGAACCCAAGTGTGAAAAGGAAACAAGGCAGTGAACACACCAAAACCGACAAACAAAAACGGGAAAATATACATCTGAGTTTGTAGTGGTATTTGGGCATGTGCAACCTGCAACAAATCCCATGTATGCAATCCATTAATATTGGTATTGAAATATGTTGTAAGTAGGCCAATCAACACAAAAACCGAACCTCCCATTAGCATCAAAGCCAACTTCATGGCACTATATTCTTTCTTTCCACTTCCCCATACCGCGATTAATAAAAATTTCGGAATTACAGCAACTTCTAAAAAGAAGAACATGGTAAACAAATCAAGTGAGATGAAAAATCCATAGGCCCCAACACTTAGAAGTAACAATAGAAAAAAGAATTCTTTTGTAAGGGTTTGTACACTCCATGATATCAAAATACCTGCAACCACAACAAAAGATGTTAGCATAATCATGGCAACAGATATACCATCAACCCCTACGAAATATTCAATATTGAGTGCGCTATACCAACTATATCTCTGTTGGAATAACATTTGTGCTGTATTACCCAATGCTCTCTCTGAAATATAAGAAAACATCAAGCCAGATGCCATACATAACTGCACAATAGATCCGATAAACGAAGTCCATTTTATTTGCATGGTGTTTCTGCAAAACAACACTGCAATTGCTGTTAATATGGGAACAATGATGAGTATGCTTAAGTTAGTCATTTCTTCGTTCTGTTATTATTAATGTCCTGTTTCCCTTTTGAAGTAATACCTTAAATCCACAAATAAATAAATAGTAATACAAAGCCTAAGGTTCCTGCAAAAAAGTAAATAGCATAATCTTGTGCCTTGCCTGATTGGTATGTTTTAATCGAGCCTGAAACAGTTTCAGTAATGGATGCAATTAAATTCATAAGGCCATCGAATATGTTTTTATCAACCCAAGCAGCAGGTCTACCAATTAGATTAAACAATATTTTTTGTGTGATAAATAAATAGATTTCATCAAAATAGAATTTTCTATATGCTGAAGTATACAATCCTTTGATACTATTTGAAACATTATCTGACATCGAGTTTTCTTTGGCATACATTTTCCAAGCCAATAAAATAGCTGCGATAGCAAGAAGGACAGGACCTATGGCAAAACCTAAATGAAACTCAGTTTCAAAACCCGCACCATCTGCTGTTACAAATTTGTTAAATGGAACAAACCCTGCTATGACTGATAATCCTGCTAATATCATCAAGGGAAATAACATACTTTTTGGTGCCTCACCATGATGGTGTTCTTCATGTGTATGATGTGATTTGAAATCCTTATTCCAAAATATATTGAAGTATAGACGGAACATGTAGAATGCTGTTAAACCTGCTGTTAGAACTGCTGCTCCAAAAATGAATTTATTGGCATGAAAACAAGCTGTGAGAATTTCTTCCTTGCTAAAAAATCCTGCAAAAGGTGGGATGCCCGCAATAGCCAAACAAGCCAACAAAAAGGTAATATGCGTAATGGGCATCATTTTTCTCAAACCGCCCATGTCTTTCATGTCATTGCTATGAACATAATGGATAACCGAACCTGCGCCCAAGAATAACAAGGCTTTGAAAATGGCGTGGGTAAACAAATGAAACATAGATGCCATAAAACCTGTTCCTTCTTCTCCAGCATATCCTGAAACTCCTAGCGCAAACATCATAAAGCCAATTTGCGACATGGTTGAATAAGCTAACACACGTTTAATATCTGTTTGTGTACAAGCAATAATAGCTGCAAATAGGGATGAAATAATACCCACATACGCTACTATATCCAATGCGATAGGACACATAACAAACACAGGGAATAACCTTGCAACCAAGTAAACTCCTGCCACTACCATGGTAGCAGCATGAATTAATGCTGAAACGGGAGTAGGCCCTTCCATCGCATCTGGCAACCAAATATGGAAAGGCAACATGGCTGATTTTCCAGCTCCACCCATAAACACTAACATCAATCCCCAAGTGAGTGCAGATGCACCCAAAAAGGATGCAGTAGCTATTCCACTTAGGTAGGTTCCGTTTGTAGTTAATCGTTGTATAAGAGTTTGGAAATCCAAAGTTTCGCTATAGTAGGATAGAACCAAAATGCCTAAAAGAAACCCTAAGTCGGCAAAGCGGGTAACAATAAATGCTTTTTTTGAAGCCGCTACAGCTGAAGGTTTATCGTAATAGTAACCAATTAGTAAGAATGATGACACACCTACCAATTCCCAAAATATGTATATCTGAAAAATATTGCTAGAAAGCACCAATCCAAGCATCGAAAAAGTAAACAATGAAAGGAATGTATAGTAAGTCGAAATACGATGGTCGCCATGCATATAGCCAAGGCTATAAATATGAACCATCAATGAGATAAAGGTAACAATAACAATCATCATTACTGAGATTGGGTCAAGCAATATGCCCATATCAATAGCGATATTAGGAGTGAATTGTAACCAAGTATATTTTAACGCAATGATCTTTTGATACACTCCATTTACCTTACCTATTTCAAAGAAAAATTGGTAGGCAAGTATGGCCGAAAGGCTAAATGAAATAAGCAAAGATAATGTTCCAATAAGTCCGCAGAACTTAGGGAAATAAGCACGCCCTATCAAACCTATAAATAAAAAACTTATTATTGGGAGTAGGGGAATTAAGGCTATATAATTTTGACTTAACATATTTAATATTTCATTATATCTGCTTCGTCCACATCAATTGATTTGATGTTTCGATACAGATGAATTATGATAGCTATTGCCACAGCAGCTTCAGCTGCAGCTATGGTAATAATGAAAACTGTGAAAAATATTCCGTCCAATTTGTCTGCATATAAAAACTTGTTAAACGCTACAAAATTCATATTGATGCTATTCAATATAAGCTCTATTGCCATCAACATTGTTATCATATTTTTACGAGTAAGAAATCCGTACACGCCTATGAAAAACAAAGTCGTACTGACAAATAGTATATGTGTTAATCCTATATTCTCCATATTAAGCCTTTCCTAAATCCTCTCCAAAGGAGAGGACTTTTATTTTATGTTTTAAATTCATATATATATATTCGCCTTTTAGCTCCCCTTTGGGGAGTTGGTGGGGCTTTTAATTTTAATGGCAATCACAATACATCCGATAAGTGCTGAAAGTAAAAGCATACTCACTACTTCAAATGGTAAAATAAATCCATGTTCGGTGGTACTTAACATTTGCAATCCAATGTTTCTAACACTTGGGGCAATTGGGGCATTTGTAGTAGCAATAAATTCATGTTCGTTGATAAATGAGATGCAAAGTGTTGTGGCAAAAACAGTGGCAAGGGCTGCAAAAATGGCTCGCCATAAAACAGGCTTTTCCATTTCATCGCCTGAAGCATGGGTAAGGAAAATAGAGAAAATAATGAGTACTACAATACCTCCCACATACACTACAATTTGCACGGCAGCTATGAATTCATAGTTCAGATAAAAATATAAACCTGCAATTCCCAAAAGCGAGAATAGAAGATAAATGGCAG
>CAIVPY010000593.1 GCA_903907885.1 uncultured Bacteroidota bacterium | reverse complement strand
GGTTTCATTTGTCCATTGTAAAGTATCGTCCTCTCTGTCTCGTGCAATTGGCCCAAATGTTATTTGATTCGTATTATCTTCAGGGGCATAAATATTGCATTTTAAAATACCTTGCCATTCTTCAAATGTTGCACA
This sequence comes from uncultured Bacteroidota bacterium, assembly GCA_903907885.1. Taxonomy (GTDB): domain Bacteria; phylum Bacteroidota; class Bacteroidia; order UKL13-3; family UKL13-3; genus RGVD01. The sequence continues at coordinate 1,520 of CAIVPY010000593.1, read as the reverse complement.
AAAATCAAATGACAATTTTTTATTTTTTATTGATTCATTACGTAATAGCAGTGCCGCATTTAATTTTTTTTGATAATGTTGCAAGTTTATGACTAGTCCAAATTCGAGATCAAGGAGGGAGTCTGGTGCAGGATATAAAGCTGTCATTGCCAATGGATATTCAGAAACAACGTCAAGATAACGCAAGTTACCAAAATAAAATCCAGTTATAGACTTGTCAGTTCTACCACCAAAACATGAAGAAATAACTGATAGTCCAAAAGAATTACTTTTACATAATAATTTAGGTATCTTTGAATGGACCAATGAATATTTAAAAATTAGGCCCGATATTTGCGCAGCGGATATATAATCCAAAAAAGAATTTGAAGGAAATGTACACTCATACATGATTTCAATTTTGTGTATCAGAGATACGACATTAAAAGCAATCTTGTCATATAATTCAAAAGTCGCCAATACATCTCTCTCACAATAATCTGTAATTAAATCATACACTTGCCATTGATTATTTTTTTTGTATTTGCTAGCGTACTGCATTTTAATAATAAAAGAGTTTCCTTTAATTAATTTGGTAAATTCTTGGTCTGACTGCAAGTACTTTATTGTCCCATCTCTATTTAAATATTTGTTATATTCGACAATGTCAATTGGTAATTTGGGCGAGTCAATATCATAAAATTCACATGCCTTCTCCAAACTCATTTCAGGTACCCAAGAAACCAAATCAACAATTTTTACAAGTGTTCGTGGTATTGTTAATGTACTAGTAGTAACTTTACCATTTCTTCGTTTTTGGATAAAGTTAACTAGTGGAATAGCTGAAAAAGCTTCATATAAAAAATGATTATCAAATTTGTTGTTGTTGTATCCAAATAATTTCCAGCGTTGGCATATTGAACGTCTATCCCAAGTTTCAAAATTATTTTTAAATTCAATTAAACCTGAATTTACGGTTTGAAACCAATCTACGAATTGAGTTCCAATTGTCGAGTCTTTTGTTAAATCATTATGAAAAAAAAACTGTGTAAATATTTGAGAAGATTCAATTTCAAAATAATCCAATCGATATTTCACACAGCCAAGATAAGGTTGGTGTCTACCATTAATCACACAGGTTTCAAAATCAAAACATGCCAAAGCTTCCAAATGTAAATCCCGTTTATTTGTTGTTCTACAATTTTCAATTTTAAAAAAGTCAGTCTCATATAAAATGTCAACTTTTGCTGAGTTTCTAATGTGGACGCAATTTTTTGAATAATCGACAATTTTTAAAACACGGTACCAAGTGCCTGAAATACAAATGTAATTATTTCTATGATACCAATAAGGAGTACCTATATAATATTTTTTTGCTTTTATACAACCATCTAATTTTACTAGGGTAGCAACACGTCTGAAATAATAATAGTCTGTAGTAATGGATAGTTTTTTTAATTTTTCCGAGAAAGTATTGGTTATTAAATGTGTAATAGTATCGTTAGTATCAAATACTATTGATTCATTATCAAATGATATGG
>CAIVPY010000592.1 GCA_903907885.1 uncultured Bacteroidota bacterium | reverse complement strand
AATACCAATGGCTTGTCGGGGAATGAAGACTGCGGACAAATGAGCGCTTGGTATGTGTTTAGTGCCATGGGTTTTTATCCTTTTTGTCCTGGTGAAAACAAATATGCAAGTACCAAATCTATATTTGATGAAGTATTGATTTTGGGTAAAAAGTTTAAATATGAAGAAGCAAAAATTGATACTGAAACTTCCAATTTGAATTTAGACATTGCCCCAATCATTGACGCTGAAAACAAAATGTTTAAAGATAGTTTATTGGTAAATATGCATTCATTAAATCCTGAAAAACCTACTGTATATTATACCATGGTTGGTGCTGATGAAAACCTATTAAAAGAAACGCCAATCAAAGCATTTACAAAGCCTTTTTATATAAAAAACTCCGTTAAAATTCATGTGCATTCAAACAATAAAATTGAAAATTATTTGAACGAAGCTTACTTCCATAAAATACCAAATAACTGGACTGTAAAACTGAATTGTAAATACAATAAACAATACAGTGCTGGTGGCGATGCAGGAATTATTGATGGTTTATTTGGTTATAAAGATTGGCGCAAGGGAGGCTGGCAAGGCTACCAAAGTCAAGATTTTGAAGCCATTGTAGATTTACAAGAATCAAAAGAAATCAGTGAAATTTCGTCTAATTTCCTTCAAGACTCCCGCTCTTGGATTTTATTTCCCAAAGAAGTTGAATATTTTGTATCAAACGATGGAGTTAACTTTAAAAGTGTAGGAATGCAAACACACAACATTGTTTGGAATACAGAAGAAACCATCATCAAAAAACTTAGCTACAAATTATTGACTGAAAAAGTAAAAGCACATTACTTGAAAGTAGTGGCTAAAAACTATGGCAAATTACCCGAAGGTCATCAAGGTTTTGGAGGCGATGCCTTTATTTTTGTTGATGAGATTGAGGTGAAGTAGAAAATAAAATTACCTACGTTTTATTGCGTCTAAAGTATTAAGTAATAAACCTACTCGTGTCATCGGCCCTACACCACCTGGTACAGGGGTTATCCAACTTGCTTTGGTGCTTACATTTTCGTAATCTACATCTCCAATTAATTTAAAACCTTTTTTGCTGGTAGCGTCATCTATTCTTGTAATACCCACATCTATCACTACTGCCCCTTCTTTTATCATATCCGCTTTTAAGAATTTTGGGATACCTAATGCTGCAATTACAATATCAGCATCTAAAAGGTATTTATTGATATCAACTGTGCGACTATGACATACCGTAACCGTACAATTGTATTGAAGCATCAATGCACTCATTGGTTTACCAACAATATCGCTTCTTCCAATCACAACACAATGTTTGCCTAGTGTACTTATTTTATAATGTTCTAATAATTTAATAATACCATATGGAGTGGCAGGTAAAAAGGTAGGCAAACCTTTAAACATTAAGCCTACATTATACGGATGAAACCCATCTACATCTTTTTTGTAACTGATAGCTTCAGTAATTTTTTTTTCGTTTATATGTTTAGGCAATGGCAATTGCACTATTAAACCATCAATATTTTTATTAGCATTAATTTTTTCTATTTCCTCCAACAATTCAAGTTCTGAAATATTAGCATCAAATCTTAACACAGTGCTGTTAAAACCTACTTCATGGCAATCTTTTTCTTTAGCTGCAACATAGGTTTTACTTGCTCCATCTTCGCCCACCAATATAGCAGCTAGGTGCGGCACTTTACCTCCATTGGCTTTTAATTTGGCTACTTCTTCTTTTATTTGAGTTCTGATTATTTGTGAAACTTCGTTTCCATTAATTACTTGCATATTGTTATCATTTAGTTGTTAAACTCCAAATTGTTGTAAATGGTGGTCAAGGTGTTTGTATTGTCCCAAACCATTTTGTTCGGCAGTAAGTTTACCCCAAAAAGGATTTGGATGCTTTGTACATTTTTCTTCACCTCCTTGTGAAAACTCAGTCATAATGGCAATTAGATTTGTTTTCTCTTTTTCAAAATCTTTATCCATGCCTGTCATAATAAATGCTGGAGCAGTAGGTGAATTTTGTTGCCAAGGCTTATCATTATAATAATTCTTTTTGATAAACGGAGCCAACATGCGACCAATTAACATTCTAGGTTCGTTCACCTTGCCTGTTGCTATAATTAGGGGTTCTACACAATGCGCTAGCATTTGTGCTGCATTCATTTTGCCCCATTTAGCTTTTGTTTCGGGTGTTAATTTCTCTATACGAGATATAACTTCTTTTAGGGTTTCTGGATTGTAGATTGATTTCATTTTAAATTGATTACAAGATTATAAAGAATTATTCACAAAATAAATTAACATTAATCAAGTTTTAGAACCGCCATAAATGCCGACTGTGGGATTTCAACGCTACCCACTTGACGCATACGCTTCTTACCTTCTT
>CAIVPY010000591.1 GCA_903907885.1 uncultured Bacteroidota bacterium | reverse complement strand
TAACCTACCTAGGTTTATTAATTATTTCTAAGAAGTTTAAGTAATAAATAAAATAAGTATTATTTATTATAAATGTACTTATCGTTTCTGTAATTAGTTTGCTCTGTGTACCAATCATTATAGAGCTTTCCACCGCTTTGAGCCCATTGTGCAAATCGTAAATACACCTGAGTAATGTCGGGGATGATACCATCATCTGTCATTGTCAATTCAACACAATATTTTAGCGACCTTGGAATCATTAATCCCCATGGCAAATTGTTTTTAGCTAAATAATACCTGTTTTTAGCTACCTCGGTATTGTCGTCTGCATATTTAAATAACTTGGTATCTACTAAAGATGTTGATTCATGTCCTGGTAAATGAATTTCGTAGCCACGTCCTTTTCCAGTAATATTAACCCACACAAAAGGATTGTATTCTCCAATGGCATAATCTGAAAGTTTTGGTTTATTCGACAAGCTAAAACTTAGCTTAACCGTTTGATCGGGTAACTTATCAAGCTTGGTTAAAGTGTTCATGCCTCCCAACAATTTCGCACAATTATCAAACATTTGAATAACAGATTGAGTTGGATTGTTTTCGAGTGTACCACCCACTATATTAGTTATGGTAGAAGGAGTAAAAGGGAAAACATTACAAAAAGCCAAAGCCTGATTGCCCCCATTTGCCCTCACAATATAAGTAGCTTTTACATCCACTATTTGATTATTGGCATTGGTTATCAATTGGTGTCTAACATCTAGCACCAAATCGTTCATGTCATAATCTCCTTTGCAAGGCCAAAGATCTTCATACATTAGGGTAGCGTAATCTTTATCGTTGGGAAAATAATTATTAAACGCTCTATCTGGATCGCTAGGATAACTATCTAGTGAGTTTACTATTCCATCCCCATCACTATCATCTCCTTTTTTATTCAATGAGGAAATTAACGTTGAATTGCTGGCTATTTCAGAATGATTGATAACAATATCGTTATTAGTTTTATTCAAATAATTGAAGCTAACATTATTATTTGCATCAATTATAAGGGTATTAATATTAGTTGTATTATTTGGGTATTTGTGAATAACATACACCTTATTTGAAGTAAAAGGTATACTTATCTTAGAGGCAAAGGGTTTGTTTATATCAATACTACCTTGCGCAATAACACTAAAAATAGAATTTGGGTCAGCATCACAAACAGAAACCAAATGAGAAGCACCATAAGTATTGGTAGTTAAACTAAGGTTAATATTTACAAGCCTATTGTTTTCAAAATTAAAATTATCGGGAACTATCATTTCCGAAATATTTTTAACATTCTTAGTCAAGTCTGGAGTTTTGGGGGTAGTACTACCCGTTCCATTGTTACCAGTATTATTCCCGTTTGTATTGGTATTGGTTTTTGTTACTAAGTTAGGATTTGTGGCGGTCTTAGTACAAGAGGCAAAAGAAATGAAGCAGATAATGAATAATAATTGGATGAAAGTTCTCATTTCTGTATTTATTTGAATTCCAAATATCTAAATATTAAACCATTAAAAACAACGTAAGTTGACAGATGGTGGTTTTATCGGGATAATTTAGCGATATGTTTATTTGCAGTTTTTAAAATTAGTTCTATTCGGTAATAAACAATGCTTTTAGTTCAGTAGCATCATCGGGTTTCATTTTGCCTGCAAGTATTAGTCTTAATTGTCTTCTACGTAGTGCTCCTTCAAACCGTTTTTGTTCATCATCGTTTTCAGGTTGCAGTTGAGGTACTATCAAAGGAGAGCCATTCCTATCAAGTGCCACAAAAGTGTAATAAGCCTCATTTGATTTAAATTTTTCCCCACTAGGAATATTTTCAGCGTGTACTACAATATGAATTTCCATCGAAGTGTTAAAAGCACGTGATACTTTAGCCTCAAGCGTAACAACATCACCTAGCCTTATGCATTTTCCAAAACTAACACTATCAACCGAAGCCGTTACCACTGTTTTGCCACTATGTTTTTGGGCAGCTATAGCAGCTACAATATCCATCCAATGAAGTAGTCTTCCACCCATCAAATTGTTTAAAGTATTGGTATCGTTTGGCAGCACTAATTCATTCATAATGGTGTGCGAATCCATTGGTTTTTTAATATTCGTCATAATTGTAAAAATAAATAGCCCACTCAATGGGTGGGCTATTTTTAATAATCAAATGAAAATTTATTCTACTGTTACAGATTTTGCCAAATTTCTTGGTTGATCCACATTGCATTCACGCAATACAGCAATATGATAAGACAATAATTGCAATGGAATTGTAGCTATTAAAGGCAACATCGATTCTTCGCAATCGGGTATGTATATTACATGGTCAGCCATGCTTGCCACATGTGTATCTCCTTCGGTTGCAATGACAATCACCTTGCCTTTCCTAGCTTTCACCTCTTGAATATTGCTAATCACCTTTTCGTAATTACTATGGTTAGTAGCAATCACAATTACTGGCATTTCTTCGTCAATTAATGCAATTGGTCCATGTTTCATTTCAGCAGCAGGATAACCTTCAGCATGAATGTAACTAATTTCTTTAAGTTTTAAAGCTCCTTCTAATGCAATTGGAAAACCATAGCCTCTACCTAAGTATAATGCATTTTTAGTGTCTTTAAATTCTTCAGCAATTTTTTTGGTTTGGTCATCGGTTAATAAAGCCTTTTCAACCTTAGCGGGTAAAGTTTCAATTTCTATCATCATTTCGCGTAATCGTTGAGTAGAAATAGAACCTCTTTTTTGTGCTACAGATAAGGCCATCAATAAAAGTGCTGTAACCTGTGCCGTAAAGGCCTTTGTCGAAGCAACTCCAATTTCTGGTCCAGCATGGGTGTATGCACCTGCATCTGTTAATCTTGGAATAGATGAGCCTACCACATTACACACACCGAAAATGGTTGCGCCACGGCTTTTTGCTAATTCAAGAGCTGCTAAGGTGTCTGCAGTTTCACCCGATTGAGAAATAGCAATTACAAAATCTCTTTCATCAATAACAGGGTTTCTATATCTGAATTCAGAAGCGTATTCAACCTCAACTGGAATACGAGCAAAATCTTCAAACAAATATTCACCAACCAAACCAGCATGCCATGAAGTACCACAACCCACTATGATTATTCTTTCTAAGTTTTTGAATTTGTCTTCAAACTTATCAATCCCCGCCATTGAAATTCTACCATCATTGATATGAATTCTACCTCTGAAAGAGTCTAATATTGAACGAGGTTGTTCAAATATTTCTTTCAACATAAAATGATCGTATCCTCCTTTTTCAATGCTTTCAAGGTTTATTTCTAACTCTTGTATATAAGGGGTTTTGATTGTATTGTCAATTGTTTTTACAGTTAGTTGATTATTATGAATAATGGCCATTTCGCCATCATTTAAATAAATTACATTACGTGTATATTCCACAATAGGTGTGGCATCGCTAGCAATAAAATGCTCGTTTTCGCCAACACCAATTACCATTGGACTTCCTTTACGAGCTCCAATCAAATAATTCGGATCTTGGTTTGACAAAATAACAATCGCATACGCACCAATTACCTGAGTTAAAGCCATGCGAACAGCTTCTTCAAAAGTAACATCATTTTTGTCGTAAACTTCTTCGATAAGGTGTATCAGTACTTCTGTATCTGTTTCACTTTTAAATTCATGTCCACGTTTTACCAATGCCGACTTTAGAGCAGCATAATTTTCTATAATTCCATTATGAATAATAGCAAATTTGCCACTGCCCGACATGTGAGGATGTGCATTCACATCATTTGGTACACCATGAGTTGCCCAGCGTGTGTGTCCCATACCTGTGTGAGCAGTTGTATCTTGGGAACCAATAGACTCTTCTAAGTCTGTTACTTTCCCGCTTTTTTTGTAAACTTTAAATTGTTTGTCAGCACCGAGTAATGCTACTCCAGCGCTATCATATCCGCGATATTCCAGTCGTTTTAAACCTTTTAAAACAATTGGGCAGGCTTCGCGATGGCCTATATAAGCTACTATTCCACACATAGAGTGCGAATATAAGCGGAATGTTCCTTATTTCAAAAGGTTGATTTTTACTTAATAGCTAAGTTTACAATAGATTCTCTAACAATTTGAATGCTTGAAAGCAAGGTATCAAATTCGGAAAATGTAAGGGCTTGGTTACTATCCGACAATGCTGTTTTGGGCTGAGGATGAATTTCAATCATCAAACCATTGGCACCTGCTGCCACAGCAGCTAGAGAAATTGGGTAAACAAATTTTGCTTCACCTGTTCCATGACTTGGATCGGCTATGATAGGCAAATGTGAAAGTGATTGTATCAAAGGAATAACATTTACGTCAAATACATTTCGCGTTTGTGGATCAAAACTTCTAATGCCTCTTTCACAAAGAATTACTTCTTCGTTTCCATTGCTCAATATATAATCTGCTGCCAACAACCACTCGTTTGTTTTGGCTTGCATTCCTCTTTTTAAAAGTATAGGTTTTTTTATTTTTCCTAATTCAGACAACATGAAAAAATTGCTCATGTTGCGGCTGCCAATTTGAATAATATCCGAGTATTCCAGTACTTCATCGAGCAAACTTAAATCCATTAGCTCGGTAACAACATTTAATCCATGCAGTGTTGCTGCTTCTTTGATTAATTTCAATCCATCCAATCCTAAACCTCTGAATGAATAGGGTGAAGTTCTTGGTTTATATGCTCCTCCTCTTAAAAATTTCAATCCTTTACTACTCACATATTCAGCAGTAGAAAAAATCTGTTCTTCAGTTTCTATTGAGCAAGGCCCAGCAATTACCGAAAATCCATCATTAGAAATTTCACTTCCATTAATGTTGATACAAGTTTGTTTTTTGTACTTATTGCTCGAAAGCTGAAAATGGGTTTCTATTTCGATTATTTCAGAAATGCTGTTTGAGAATTCATTTAAGAAACTCTTATCGTTTAATTTCGGTATTACAAACTCTTGCTTATCTGACAAATAAATATAATCAAACTTGGTTTGTTTTAGTTTATTAACCAAAAAAGGGATTTGTTGCTTATTTGATAGTTTTACAATCACGCTTGTTGTATATTATTTTGTAAGAGTATATGTTAAATTCAGTTTCATTCCACTTCCTTTTTTAGTGTTTATGATTGCCCTTGAGGCACTAACGGGGTTATCGGCAGGAACAATAATATAGAAACCATAATTGTAATTTTTACCTTGTTTGTATTGGTCATACAAATAGGCAATTGTTCTTGCAAAATTAAACCTATATTCTTTTCTGCCACTCAAAAAAGTACCACCGCTGTAGTTAACACTTTCAAGCAATAAATCTTTTTGATACAAATAGGTATTTCGACCCAACGAGTCAGAAGAGGCTAAGAACAATTGAGATGGTGTTGAGTAATTTCCAGCATCGCTTCCTGCCACAATTGGCACAACTAACTCGGCACTATTGATAATTATGTTGGGTTTTTGTTTAAGCAGTTCAAAAATTGAGGGCAGATTTATTCTTATTTTTGTACCTGCTGCACCTTGAAGAAAAGCGGATACAGTATCAGGTATTCCACGTACAATTTTTGTACTATCTTTTGGCAATAATACTTGAACAGTATGAGGAAAATCAAAATGCTCATATTGGTTATACCTTGATTCAGCAGCATAATTTATTGGAAAAACAACCTTCAATGAGTCATTATAATATACAGCAATTCCAGCCTGTGTGTTGGTTGAATTTGCATATAGGTTTATGTAACTCAAAGCTCCCTCATTGCTCAATGGATTTGATGTTGATTTTATGTACAATCCATTAAATTGTTTTTTAAAATCAGTAGCGTTTAGT
>CAIVPY010000590.1 GCA_903907885.1 uncultured Bacteroidota bacterium | reverse complement strand
GTTTGGGAATGGACTTCTGATTTCTTTGAGTTTGGACACGATCGCATGGCACATCAACATAATCCGAGCGCTAGCGATCGCCATAAAAGTTTTGACCCGAAAAAGCCCGATGAGTCAGTGTTGCACGTCATTAAGGGTGGCTCCTATCTCTGCGCTCCCAATTATTGTAGTCGCTATCGTCCTGCGGCGCGGGAGTCGGAATCGCCTGATACGGGAACTACGCATATTGGGTTTCGCTTGGTTCTGGCTACTGAATAATATTGCGATCGCTAACAAAGTAAGGAAATAGCTATATAATTTTTCTGTAAATACTGTTAAATGTAATATGAAGTTTGAAATTGTTGACACCAGTGTATTGCAAGTTTTCAAAATACAAATAATGGAATTAGGTGGTTTAGCAGATCACTATTATCTCAGTCAAATTCCGCACCTTCATAATTCTTTGGGATGGGGTGCTAATGGACTGGAATTAAGAGGACTAGTCAAAATAACTCTACAAGAATTTGAGCGTATGGAGAGATTTATGTTGGTTTCTAAATACAATATCGCAGTCAACAATTGTGAACATTTTGCAAACTACGTTCTTCATGGAATTAATCTCTCATCCCAGCAGTATATATGGTGGAAATGTCTAGGTGCAGAGGTAATAAGTCTCTTACAACCAGTACAAAATGTACGAGATAACTACAACAGCTTTATAAATCAACAAATTGCAGATGTACTAAATGAAAATTTAAGACAAGCAAAAATAGACAAGGCTAACCAAGCAAGAATTGAATTTTGGAAATCTAGAGGAATTGATGTCGGTTAAATCTTGTTGATTTTGCACTAAATAAAGTCTCTGATTCGCGAAAAGACCAAGTATTAAAGATCTTCTATAGACAAGAATAAAAATGTGCTTGCCCTCAAAATAGGTAAGTAAGCTAATCGGCATTTAAGTTGCAATATCATAATTATTGCCTTTATTTTTTATTTTACGATTCCACTTAATTATTAGCTCACCTTCATTTAATAACTTATTTAAAAGCTCCTTAAGCTCATCAGTAGATTTAAACAGGCGATGAGCAATATATTCCTTACAAGAATGCCATACTAATTCAATAATATTTAGATCGGGACTATAAGGTGGTAAAAACTCTAAGACTATATTCGGTAAATCACTTTTGACTTTTTGGATAACGTCTTTACGTTTGTGATAACTAGCATTATCTAGCACAATAACTATTTTTACTTTCTTGAAATCTTCTGGTGCATTGCCTTGCTCAATCCACTCTTGTTTTAAATTTTCAACCAGTTGATGTAATTGCTCATAAAATATGTCACCATTTCCTTTTTTAACAAAGAAACAAATACGTTTTCGGTCAGATTCTCGAATGCATCCCATTACATTGATATGACCTTTTCTGCGCTGTCCTGTTAAGTGTTTACGCTTGCCTTTTTTACCCCAATTCTTACGGCGAATCACACGCATACTAAAACCTGATTCGTCCCAAAACCATATCTGGATATACTTTGGGTCTTCTTTTGCTAAGCCTAAATGTATAGCTAATCTTTTCTTGAAGGCAACTCTTTTTGCCACATCTTGTTTGTCTTCCAAGCTATATTTCCCCCAAATATAGCTATACTTTTTTGCCTTTAATATTCTCCTAATTTGTGAACTGCTTATTTTAATTCCCGTTTCTTTCTCTAAATAAGTTGACAACCGCTCTGTTGTCCATCTGCCAAATTCATACCCAAGTTCTGACGGGTCTTTTTCTGTTGTTTCCATTAGCTTTTGTATATATTCTGGCGTTGCTTTTCGATGGTGTTCTTCTTCTCTTTTATTGTGTAAACTTTCTAAATTATTTGGGTCTCCATGTAGTGACCAATAAGCTACTGTTCTTGGTGAACATCCTATAAATTCTGCTATCTCTGGTTGAGTCTTCCCAGTATTTTGTAATAATAAAATCAATACTCTTTCTCTTACGTGCCCCAATTCACTTGTTCGTAATTCATTTTGCAATCTTTTTACTTGGTCTTCGCTTAAAAAGTTCCGTGCTGGCATTTTATTATCCTCAGTAAGTCTGTTATTCCATATTACTATTTCTTGCAACTTAAATGCTGATTAGCTTATTCGTAGGTTGGGTTGAACAAAGTGAAACCCAACAAATTAAGGTAAGAAATAAAAGCAATGTTGGGTTTCGTTACCTCAACCCAACCTACAAGATCGCGGTTTTATAGTTTAATAAACAAGATGACAGCGATCGCAGTGATAAATTTTATTTTAATTCCCGTTTCTTTCTCTAAATAAGTTGACAACCGCTCTGTTGTCCATCTGCCAAATTCATACCCAAGTTCTGACGGGTCTTTTTCTGTTGTTTCCATTAGCTTTTGTAT
>CAIVPY010000589.1 GCA_903907885.1 uncultured Bacteroidota bacterium | reverse complement strand
GCCAATCGTTTCTTTCCCATTGCCACACAACAAAATCATAAGGCTCTATGTCCGTATAATCATCCGACAATAAATCGTTAATGTCATCGCTAACATTTTTAATACTCCCAAAATTTTGGAATGTTCTCATTCCTTTCATTGCCCTAAAAATTGTGTCAAGTGCTGGAACGTAAATATTAAAATCTCCTGTTGCTTGGGTTTTGGTAACAATCTTTGTAGTGTATTTAAAAAGTTCTTTTACTCCACCATCATACTCCGTTATTGGTTTAATATTTTGAGCATACTCCGTTGCAGATTGATAGCGAATTAACCACTCTTGGATAAATCTTTCAGAGATCATTTTACCATCGAAAATAAAATGCAAATGGGGGTGGTAATTATCTTGTTCAACATTGTAGGTACACTCTATTTTTCTAATACCATCGACAGGAACTTTAAGACGTTTTAAAACTCTTGTGATGTTTGCCGATGTTTGGACCATCCCGATTAAAGTATGCCGTAATTCCTTTGCAGAAACATTTGGAATAGTAGCCGTGACAAAGTAAGGTTCTTTCATTTTTTCTAAAGGTTTTAAATACCCATTCAAAAGTTTGCCTGTTCTTATTCGATTACAGACATTGCACCAGCGATAGCCACAATACATATTGGCGGTTATTTTTACCCCCTCTTGCATCAAAGTTGAACAACAGTTAAACAAAGTAATTCTGTAAGCTTTGTTTAGTGGACTGTCTAAATTCGATAAATGCTTCGATAATTCTTTGGAAAAGTAAGAATTTTTTGCCCTTTTTTTTAGGTCATTTTGCCCCTTTTTTGGGTTTGGGAGCAGCTTATTTTTGTGTCCGTGGTCGACATCTTCTAACGTATCAAGTAAATTATAGGCTATTTTTTGCCCACTTTTCAGCTTGTCTGTTTGCTCACAGTTGCTTATTTTTATCATCATTAACCAAACAATGAATTTTTAAAACCATCAGTTAGACGCTGGTGGTTTTTTCATTATCTCACCCAAATTTAGGATAAGCTTGTGCTAATGTTTGTTTTTTTCAAAAGGAAATCTCCCCATCTGTGGATAAAAAAGGGGCATAGTGTCATCGTAGCGAATGACCAAGGGTTTAGTACAATAGGCTACAAAGCAATTTTAAGGCGATTTAAGGCGATTTAAAGGTTTTAATGCAGAATGATGACACATGGTTAATAGCAAGGTTTATTTGCCGGCCAGGGACCTTTTACCCTATACGTGTAGAAATGTTAGGTTTTGTTAGGTTCTTTCACACGCACGAACAGATAGTATAATAGGCACACGCATAACAGATCCACATATCACACACGCACGAACAGATAGAACGATATGATGCTGATACACGAGAGAATGTAAGCATTTGTAAGCATTCCCCTTATCTTTTTTTATAGTGTCTGATAATGCCAGGAATAAAAAAAACCCATCATTAAGACAGGTTCTTTTTTTGCTTCGCAGCATAGCCTATTGTTATTCAAACCCCCCTTGGTCAAGATAGGTTTGTTTTATCATTCAGCTAATATTTTAAAGGTAAAATAAATCTATGAAAACACTAATAAACTTTTCTTTTGGATTTATTACTACTGCAACCTTTCAACCTTTTTTTTACGTTATTACTCTATCGGTTACCAATTCAATCATTCGTTTACTCGGTCGGTAATTTGTCAGCATTTTACCATTTGCCATATTGCGCCAATCGTTTCTTTCCCATTGCCACACAACAAAATCATAAGGCTCTATGTCCGTATAATCATCCGACAATAAATCGTTAATGTCATCGCTAACATTTTTAATACTCCCAAAATTTTGGAATGTTCTCATTCCTTTCATTG
>CAIVPY010000588.1 GCA_903907885.1 uncultured Bacteroidota bacterium | reverse complement strand
TCTTTTGTTACGGGAATTGAGAGTTGAATTGGTACCATCTTTTTTAACTTGGTGTCCCATCCCATTTTTTTTGCTGATGTTGGATTTCTGATTATCCATTCATCAATTATCATATCCCCCGAATCAGTATTGTGTAAAAGGTGAAAATGGGGATGATAGGTATTTGCTTTTGCATTGTAGGTAATTTCTATCTTCCGTATACCCGAAATTTCTATTTTTCGTTTTTCCCTTAACACTCGAATAATATTAGCCATATCTTTAAGCATCTTGTTTATTGTTTCGTGCAATTCTTCAGCAGATACGTTTTTAATGGTTAATGTGGTGAAATAGAGTTTTCCCAATTGTTTAAGGGGTTCAATGTATCCCCCCATCATTTTTGCAGTTCGGATGCGGTTACAAACGTGGCACAATCTCCCATTGCAGTACTTTGAAATAAGTTTTTTTCCTTTTTGTGTGATTTGAGAACCACAATGAAAAGTACGTTCGTATGTTTTATGTAATGGGGATTGAAAGTATAGTAATGGGGTTACAATCTTTTGAGTATAGAATTTACTTCGAGCTCGTTTACTTAGACTTTCTAACGTATCCGTGGGCAGTTGTGCTATATTATCAAGTATAGGGACAAATTCTTTTTTATTTTTTACCTTACTATGAGGTATACCGGGTGTTTTTGTTACTTTTGTATTCATTAATTTTTTGTTGAACCCCCCCAAGCTTGCAGGCATTTTGGGGGTTCTTCGTTTTTAGGGGTTTGTAGTTAGTGAGTTTTTTAGCCCCTCTATCCTTTACCAAAGCAATTCGATAAAAAGAAATAGGGGTTGAAAATTCAACCCCTATTCCAAATTGTGACTTGCTTCGTATAAAGTTTGTCGGGGCATTAAGTTGCGCTCCCGCAGAGCTTAATACCCCAAATATATGGTATTTTTTATAAATAACCGCCTTTTGTACTACATTTTATCAACATTATGTGGATACGTTATATTAATGTAGGTAACTCCCCTTGTTTATTGGGTGTATTCTTCATTCTATACCATTTTTGAATAAGTAATCTAACAAATGAGGGTACCGTCATTTCTTCCTCATTTGCCAATTCGCAAAGCTTTTGCCATTCTTTTTCGTTGAATTTAATATCAGCCCTGTATGAACGATACAATTCTTTAGGTAAGTGAGTTTTAGCCATTTTTCTTGTTATTTTTTTAAGTAATCGTTGAGCATTGATTTCGCAAAATTTATAGTGTTTGTAGGATCCTTTTTAAATTGTTCAACAATTCCACCAAGAAACCCCCCATCTTCTTCTACTTCTGAAAGCTCCAATTCGTTTTCAAGTTCGTAAAGTTCAGTTTTTAATTCTGAATTTTCTTTTTCAAGGGTTTCAATTTTAAATTTTAAAAATTGGTTTTCGTTCTTTGCCTCATATAATTTCTCAATAGTTGCCATAGCATCATTGGTATAATGCCATCTATCGGTGCCAGTGTTACCCATTGTCCTTTGTGCCATATAGCGAACTTCATTGGTTCCATTGTTCGGTGTTGGTTGTTGTTCTTGTAAATTTTCATTTGCAATTTCTATTTTTAAGTTATTTATAATTTTTTCTTCCCTTCTTTTTTTTGCTGAAATTTGATTGCATTTTTTTGTACAATATATTTGTTCAGCTCCTCGTGTAGCGTGTTTCGGTTCAAATTCAGCGTTACAATTTTTACATTTTTTCATTGATTGTTCTTTTTTCATTTGATTTATTTGTTCTTGAAATGTCATTTCTTTTAATTTAAATTTTTATCTAAGCCGTTAAAAAATTTTGTCTCTTTTAAAAGCGTGAACCATTCGTTTCTTTTTTTGTGTTTTTCTTCCATTATTTTTTCTTGTCGGGCAATTCTCTTTTTTTCAATTTCAGTATATGGTGCTGAATCACCTATAAAATATTGGAATGTCAATCCATCAGGCGGTTTGTAATTTGTCAATCTATTTCCGTCATAATCTATCCAATCAAATACTTTTATACCATCCCAATTATATTCCTTGTTTGCATATTGGATATTCTCAATTTCTTGAGATAACAGTTCATTTATTTCTGATAAGTCTTCTACTGATTTTATTTTTCTGATTTTACCGAAACATTGCATCGTTCTTTTTGTATGTAGTGAACGCATTATATTATCTAAAGCTGGTACATATACATTCAGTATCCCCCTTTCTTTATCATCTTTTACCACAAATTTTGAAGCATATTTGAACAATTCGTTTAAATACTTTTTATCATCATCGTTTTCTTTTGTTACGGGAATTGAGAGTTGAATTGGTACCATCTTTTTTAACTTGGTGTCCCATCCCATTTTTTTTGCTGATGTTGGATTTCTGATTATCCATTCATCAATTATCATATCCCCCGAATCAGTATTGTGTAAAAGG